>NZ_QETG01000015.1:0-91631 GCF_003105055.1 Acinetobacter sp. AM
ATTCGATGATTGTGGCTAAAATAATTACTATGGCTGTGAAAAGGTTAATAATTTTATCTTTAGTTACAATTTCACCAGTTCTCATTAATTTAACATCAAAAAAACTACACTCTTGAATAGATTTATTTAAGAACTCTGGGAGAGTTTTTCCTAAAACTGAATAATAGGAATATTGGAAGCCAGTTATATCAGTTGTTTCAACCCATGTTTTCACACATTTTATTTTTTCATATTTCTTGTAGTCTACTGAAAGCGATTGGCTTAATGCTTTGGCATTAGGAACGATTTCTTCGTGTGTACTTATATAGCCAATTAATTCATTTAAGAATTTTTTTTGGCTACGGATGTCTTTTTTAGATGGATTTAAATGATTTGAAGTTTTGCATTCGCCTGTTATTGATTCAACTTTCTTTTTCTTGGGAGTGAGTGACATAATCGGGCTTCAATAGTTGTACATAATTAACTATTTTAGCTTAAAAGTCATTAAGTTGTGTGTAAGGTACTCATAACTAAAAAAAGCGTTAACGCCGTGTGTTTTTAAAAGTTGAAGACATAAAAAAGCCCTAGATGATAGGGCTATTGTTGATTATTATTCAACTGAGTTATAACGGTCTTGCCATTTTTGAGCTGCAACTTCATATGTTAAATTTTCCAATTCCATAATTTCCTGAATCTGATGTTCGCGAGCTTCTTGGTAATCTTCTTCTTGCTGTTCAAGATTTAGATCTTTTCTCATGTTTAATCCCCCTTAATTAAAAAATTTCAGTTCGATTAATATGCAGAAAAAGAGCTAAGGTTTCAATACTACAAATGATGCAATATAACATTAAATTTTTTCGTATTAGCAGATAGCTTGACGCTCTATAACGTGCAGATTATCCTTAGCCTGCTGACCTACATCGTCAGTCGGTTTTGACAGACCGTTATCATCTAGCACATCAAAAAAGTAATTTTTTGGTGGCGAACTCGTTCGTCCCCCTTCGTTGCGGTAGGGCGAGGGAGGGACGCCTTGTGCGTGCCGGTTCCTAGATGACTGGTCTGTCAACCCTTTCTCGTTCTGCCACCATCATTTGACAGTGACTTGGTAGAACTTCTAAACCATCTAGGAGTACGCCATGCGCTTACATCAATACCGTCTTTTATATTTCTCTTTTTTCATGTTTGTATGATTGGGTGATTAGACCTGATGCTGCGCAGTCAATGCATAGCTATGTCGATGACTTTCTAAGAATAAAACTTTTTTAAGTACATATTACCGATATGAAGATGAATCTCTCATGCTGTTTTGAGGGTCATAGATCCGTGTGCTTTATCGTCTATAACACTTCAAAAAAACATAGATATTCATTCCAACATTCATGCATGGGGAGCACTGCGTCTGGTCAAGACAGGTGATGCCCTATAAAAAGAGAAAATGATTATGTTTAAAACATTCCTAAAAACTGCCCTTATTTCATCACTGCTTACAGGCGCATCATTGGCACAAGCAGGCTGGTTTGCGCAAGCCAGCGAAGCCTATTTTGTTAAGGCCCGTAATCTGGGTGGCGGGGTGTATCAGTGCATGTATAAAACCAATCCCGGCAACCGTGGTTGGCGTAATTTCACGGTGAACTTTCAGGGTGGTTGTCCACGCTTCGTTCACTTTAATGCGCAGAATGGTCAAGTCACTGTACCCAACTAAAGACGGGAGCATTTGAGATGAACCAAAAAACCATATTGGGCTTGGCGGCAATCTTAGCCCTGACCCTGATCAGCATTGCAGGCTTCTATTTCTTTAGCCCCAAATATGTATCTGAAAAAACGGTTCAAGCCAGTACTTCTGAGGCCAGCTCTGCACAGTCTTTGGAAACTGCCAGTTCAGAGCCAGCTTCAACCGAGATTGCAGCGGCAGAAGTGGATGGGATCGATGTCAAAGAACTGACCACGGGAAGCAAAAGTCTGAGTCCAGCAGACCATGAACCTGAATTACTGAGTTTTGAGTTTGATAAAAACCTAAAGTCTGTCGATACCTTATTGTCGATGCTGCCTTATGACGAACTGCCTCAGTTTGAGCAGGACAACATAGACAAGTATCAACGCTATGTCTTTGCTAAAGCCGCAAAAGATACAGGCAAATCAGTGAAAGACTTCAGCTTGCAGGAACATGGAGCACTGGAATCGGAGCAGGCGGGCAATCGTTACTACGTTTATAAATTTGATAATGGCACAGACTGTGAAATCCATCTGGTCAGCATTGATTTAAACACGGGAGATTATGGCGTGAGCTATAACTACTGCTAAGGATGAAATCTATGAAGCAATTTTTTAAACCCATCCTACTCGCAGTAACTGCAACGACAGGAATGTTGTTGAGTGGATGCAGTTCTGGCCTTGATCCAAATACATTTACAGTAGAACTCGATGTCAAAGATACCAGTAACTGGTATGCACAAAATCAATCCGCTACAGTATTGACCATCCGTTCTAACAGTCCAGATCCGATTGATGTTACCAATGTGCTGATCAACAACGGTGAATGCAGTTATGAAGGTTATCGTCGATCGTTGGAATATCCACAGCATTTTAAAATGGGTCTGCGTTTAAGACTGAAATTAACCGGCTGTGGCTATGACAATGTCGTGCGTGTTGATGTTGAAACGGAGAAGGGTACTGCAAGCTATAGCTTCCAATAACGGCCTTCGACTCTCCACGACAAAGCAAAAACTAAATCAAACCGTGTCCTTAATGGGCACGGTTTTTTTATGCCCTTAATTCAGCTCTTCGCACTGAATTCATTTCACAAGGAATATCAATGTCCTTTATTCAATGCCCCTACTGTCAGTCTACGCATGTCAGACAGACCGATTCAGGCAACGCCCACGCCAACTATTTCGAACAACTGCAACGTTGTATTTCCCCCACACAGATGGCGATGTTTGGTATGCAGGTCGCAAAAAAAGCAGGCGTTTCACCTTTTATTGGTGCCACGGTCGGGGTGGTCATCGGTGGCGTCCTAGTCGTCGTCAGCCAGTACTACTTTGAAAAGTATTACAGCCAAGCAGATCAATATCTCTGTCAGGACTGTCATCAGCATTTTGCTTGGGCCAAGCCTTAAGCACTTTATGGCTCATTACTTCTAAATATTTTAATTCAATCAATTTCAGGAATTTTTACTATGGCACATCAAATTGAAAACATGGCTTATGTCGGTCAAACCCCTTGGCATGGTTTGGGTAATCAACTGACACCCAATCAACCGATTGAAGTTTGGGCCCAGCAGGCGGGCATGGACTGGCAGATTGAAAGCTCGAATGTCAGCTATATGGCGCAGAACGGGCGTGGGCAAAGCATCATTATGCCGTATGAAGAACAGCGCGTGTTGTATCGCTCTGATACGCATGCCCCCTTATCTGTGGTCAGTCAACGTTATCAGGAAGTCCAACCCCGAGAGATTCTAGAATTTTATCGAGATTTGACTGAACAATCAGGTTTTGAACTGGAAACCGCAGGGGTACTCAAAGGGGGTAAGAAATTCTGGGCATTGGCGAAGACAGGGCAGACCTCTGCCTTAAAAGGCAAAGATGTCAGCAATGGTTACATTCTCTTGGCTACGGCGTGTGACGGTACATTGGCAACTACAGCACAATTCACTTCAATCCGTGTGGTGTGTAACAACACTTTAGCCATTGCCTTAAAAGGTCAGAACGCAAGTGCAGGCGTAGTCAAAGTGCCACACAGTACCAAGTTTGATGCGCAGAAGATCAAACAGCAATTGGGGATTTCAGTGCGGGCATGGAACGAGCACATGTATGAAATGAAACAGCTCAGTCAACGTAAAGTCACACAAAGTGAAGCGGCAGCTTATTTTGATGCGGTTTTTAACAATACCAGTCTGAGTCCAACCGAACAGGATGACAGTATTATTCAGTTTTATCGTAATGTGGCAGTGCAAGGAAGCCAATCCGCTAAAGCTGACAATAAGTCTGAACCGAATGGACGTGCCATGTCAAAAGTCATGACTATGTTTAATGGGCAGGGTCGTGGGGCAGAGCTCAGTTCAGCCAAAGATACCGCTTATGGCTTACTGTGTTCCATTACAGAATTTTATGATCATGAACGCCGAGCCATGAGTCAGGATCATCGTTTAGATTCAGCATGGTTCGGTGCAGGGGCTAGTTTAAAACAACGAGGATTAGAAGTAGCTTTAAAGATGATTAACTAACTTAAATCAACGAACAACTCATCCGATTAACGAGCAAACAGTAAAAAGAGACTAAAGAGCCACATTTTTTGATGTGGCTTTTTTATGCCCGAAATTTAATAAAATACGGAAATAAACAATGAATAGTCATTCGAATAGCAGTACTGAAGAAATTCACCGAATTAAGAAGACCTGATACTTAAGCAGTGTCTTGACTTTGAAAATTTAAGGCGGGCTTTAATTTTTTCAATGCTTATGAATTAATGCTTTTCCAAGTAATGTATTGGAAAAACTTAAATTGGAATTTGTAGTAACGCCATTTTTGTAAAATAAACTATTGACAGTACGAAAGCCTCATCTTACACTAAGTAATAATTTGCAGAAACGCCATTACAGCAAAATGAGGGAATGATGGGGATAAAACTTAAGAAGCTTGCCTCTATACAAACGGGACATTCTTTTCGTTCAAAAATCGAACCTGATTCTGATGGAAATATTTCAGTTATTCAGATGAAAGATCTAACTGAAGATAACCGACTTAATGCTAAAGAGTTAGTGCAGATTGATATGCAGGATTTAAAGGAGCATCACAGGGTCAAAATTAATGATTTGGCGTTTCGTTCCAGAGGTCAAACAAATACAGCAGCAATCATCGATCAGCAACTAAAAGACGCAGTTATTGCAGCTCCTTTACTACGAATTAGGGTTGAGAGTAATTTGATTTTGCCGGCATATTTATGTTGGTTTATTAATCAACCGTCTTCGCAAGCAGCGTTGCAAAGTAAGGCAACGGGGACAGCAGTAAGAATGATAGGAATATCAGCAATTGAGGACCTGGAGGTTGTAGTACCAAGCTTAGATGTACAGCAGAAGATAATTAAAATTTACCAATTATCTATCGACGAACAAAAGCTAATGAATGCTTTAGCAAAGAAAAAGGAGGTATTAACAGGCGCAATTTTAATGCATTTAGCAATGAATACCCAGTAATGACAGTTACCGGGTTAGATCAAGCAAAAGTGTGACAGCACTTTTAGTAAAACTTCAATCCAAATACAGGAGCCATAATTATGGCAAAGAAAACATCATCAAGCAAGGGCAATACCCGACACGTCGTACCGCATTCTGATGGATGGGCTAACAAAAAAGGTGGTGCTGAACGTGCCTCAAGTGTGCACAGCACTAAACGAGAGGCCGAAGCCGCAGCGCGAGAACAAAGTAAACGCGAAGGTTCTGAGCTTATTGTGCATGGTCAAAATGGCCAGATACAACGTAAAGATAGCCATGGTAACGACCCCAGAAATATTAAAGGATAAGGAGCTCTTATGATTGATGAATACAAGAAAAAAATTGGTTTACCTGAATCGCATACTTTCAAAATCGTGAGTAGTCAGTGGTCGCAAAGAAAAGGCCAAGACACTGATACGTATGAATGTGAAGAGTTGAATGAACAAGGTGAAGTGATTGCAAAGTATACCGTAAAGGACAGTACATCAATGTACCCTCCATTTGGGCGGTCGATTACATGGACTCAATCCACTGTACTCAATACTTAATATTTTAACTTATAGCAAGCGGGGCAAAGCCTGCCCTGCTTTATGAATACTGACCAAATTGAAGGCCGTTTATGAGCGATAAAATTCAACAAAAAGACATTAACAATGCAGCTTGGGCTGCATGCGACACCTTCCGTGGCGCTGTAGACCCTGCGCAATATAAAGACTATATTCTGGTGATGCTCTTCGTAAAATACATCTCTGATGTGTGGAATGACCACTACGCAGAATACAAAAAACAGTATGGTGATGATGATACTCGTATCAGACGTAAGCTGGAACGCGAGCGCTTTGTGCTGCCAATTGTTGAGCTCACAGAAGAAGTAGAAGACCCAGCTACTAAAGAGAAAAAAAGCGTCGTTACCGACACTTTTCTAGCCAACTACTATTCATTGTTAGAGCGCAAAAACGAGCCAAACATTGGTGAGTTGATCAACATTGTGTTAGAGCACATTGAAACGGCGAACAAAGCCAAATTAGAAGGAGTGTTCCGTAATATTGATTTCAATAGTGAAGCTAACTTGGGTAAAACCAAAGACCGTAACCGCCGCCTAAAAACCTTGCTGGAAGACTTCAATAAGCCAGCACTCGACATGAGCCCGTCGCGTGTGTCTGAAGACGTGATTGGCAACACCTATATCTATCTTATTGAGCGCTTTGGCTCAGATGCAGGTAAAAAAGCTGGTGAATTCTATACGCCTCATAAAGTATCTGAGCTGGTTGCACGCTTGTCTGCACCTAAATCAGGCGCACGTATTTGTGATCCCACCTGTGGCTCCGCAGGGTTATTGATTGAAGCTGCGCGTCAAGTAGGAGATCGTAATTACTCACTTTATGGTATGGAAGTAAACGGCAGCACTTGGGCGCTTGCACGAATGAATATGTTTTTGCATGGCTCGGACTCCGCACGCATCGAATGGTGTAACACTTTAACCTCGCCAGCTTTGATCGAAAATGACAGGCTAATGAAGTTTGATAACGTGGTTGCGAACCCACCATTTTCACTCGATAAATGGGGTTCAGAAGATGTTGAGGAAGATAGATACAACCGTTTCTGGCGTGGGCTGCCACCTGCATCAAAAGCAGACTTTGCTTTCATTAGTCACATGGTAGAAGCTGCGGTTGAAAAAGAAGGTCGGATTGCTGTAGTGGTTCCTCATGGCGTGTTGTTTAGAGGCGCTGCGGAGGGCCGCATTCGTCAACAATTGATTGAAGAAAATCTGTTGGATGCAGTGATTGGCTTACCAGGAAACTTATTCCCAAGCACCGGCATTCCAGTGGCAATCCTGATTTTTGATCGTTCACGTGAAAAAGGTGGTGAAAATGAAAACCGAAAAGACGTGTTGTTTGTCGATGCCAGCGGTAAAGATCACTACCAAGCAGGGAAGAACCAAAATATCCTGTTGGATGAGCACCTCGACAAAATTGTTGCGGCGGTAACAGCCCGTGAAGAAGTAGAAAAGTACGCCCATTTAGCCACTTTTGCAGAAATTAAAGAGAACGATTTCAACCTGAATATTCCACGCTATGTCGACACTTTTGAAGAAGAAGTCGAGATCGATATTGTGGCGGTACAGGCTGAAATTACTGCTCTTGAAGCCGAGTTGGTAGAGGTGCGTAGCAAAATGGCCGAGTTGCTACAGGATGTTGTACCTGCAAACCAGTCGGAGGGGATAAAATGAGTGACAATACCGGTATTAGTACAGAGCATCTCACCTTCGAAAGCTTAAAGTATGAAGCTGAAGGCTCAGAGTTTTGGTATGCCAGAGAACTGCAATCTGTTCTTGACTACACTAGTTGGGACAAGTTTGAGCGTGTTATTAAAAAAGCTATCACTGCTTGTGAGGGCTCTGGCCAATCGAGTGAAGACCATTTTTCCCAGGTGGGAAAAATGGTTGATATTGGCTCTGGTGCTAAACGAGCCACGCGTGATTATAAGCTTTCTCGTTACGCCTGTTACCTTATTGTGCAAAACGGCGATGCCAGTAAACCGGTGATCGCCAATGGTCAGACTTATTTTGCTATTCAAACCCGTCGCCAAGAGCTGCAAAACGACAATGGTTTCCAGCAGTTAAATGAAGACCAAAAGCGCTTAATGCTACGTAATGAACTGGCCGACCATAACAAGCAACTGGCCGCTGCGGCTCGTGATGCTGGTGTTGAAACAGAAATTGACTATGCCATTTTCCAAAACCACGGCTACAAAGGGCTGTATGGTGGTTTAGACAATAAAGCCATTCACCAGCATAAAGGCCTGAAGAAGAGTCATAAAATACTCGACCACATGGGAAGTACCGAGCTTGCTGCTAACTTATTCCGCGCCACGCAAACGGAAGAAAAGCTTAAACGCGATCAGGTTTCTAATAAAAAGCAAGCCAACCAAACTCACTTTGAGGTAGGCGCAAAAGTACGTGCTACCATTGAAGAGCTCGGCGGCACCATGCCGGAAAATTTACCTACGCCGGAAAAAGGTATTCCCCAATTGGTGCGTGCTCAGAAGAAGTTGGAGGGTGATAATGAATAAATACACTCAACCACTTGCAAATTTAGTAGTGCCCAAAGGTCTACAAACTGGGCCATTTGGCAGCCAATTAAAGGCCGAAGAATATACACATAATGGTATACCTGTAGTTATGCCTAAAGATATTTATGGCGGGAAAATAAAAACAGAATCCATTGCGAGAACTTCTGTGGAGAAATCCAAAAGCCTTCAAAAACACTTTTTACAGGAGGGAGATATTCTCTTTCCTAGAAGAGGAAATCTTGGACGAATAGCAGTCGCATCCAAAAATAATGAAGGTTGGATCTGCGGTACAGGCTGTCTAAGAGCTAGATTAAAAAGCGATATTTCTTCGGGTTATATCCACCAGTTTGTACAAATGCCTCAAGTTGTAAAGTGGTTAGAAAATAATGCTCTGGGGCAAACAATGTTAAATTTAAATACCAGCATTATTGGTAAGCTACCAGTTTATGCTCCACCACTAGATGTACAAAAAAATATCGCAGAGGCATTACAAGCTTGGGACAAGGCCATCGAAAAAACCGAAGCATTAATTGTGGCAAAGGAAAAGCAGTTTGATTGGCTGTGTTCTAGCCTGATTAATTGTGCTGGTCATAAACGCCTAGCTACTTCAAAGCTGATAGGTGAGGTTTCTAAACGCAATAAAGATAGAAATATTGAGCGCGTTTTGAGTGTAACGAACCACAGTGGTTTTGTATTGCCTGAGGATCAATTTGAACGACGCGTAGCAAGCGCAGACGTTTCAAATTATAAAGTCGTTGAAAAAGGCCAATATGCTTATAACCCTTCGAGAATTAATGTAGGTTCTATTGCTCGACTTGATGATTGGGAGAACGGCATTTTAAGCCCAATGTATGTTGTCTTTAAAATTGATAATATAAAAGTTTGTAGTGACTACTTTTTACATTGGTTAAATTCAAACGAGGCCCGTCAGCGTATAAAAAATAGTGCTCAAGGTAGCGTAAGAGAAACTGTTAGCTTTAAAGATCTAGGCACAATAGATATTCCTTTGCCAGTAATGAGCGTGCAAAAAGATGTGGCGTACAAGCTTAATCTGGCTAAAAGGGAAATTAGCTTACTTAAACAGATGCTAGAACAATACCGTGACCAAAAATGCGGATTGATGCAAAAGCTATTAACTGGCGAGTGGCAAATAAATACCCAGCCGCCGTTGGCAAAGGAAATGTGTGATGAGGAGAGCGTATGAGCACGCCTACAGTAATCTACGCTATTAATTCGGAGCCTTTAGGTTTTGAGTTTAACGAAAAGTATTTGTCGCAAATTCCTGCCCTTCAACAGCTAATCAATTTGGGTTACCAATACCTTACTCCAGAACAGGCATTAGCTGAACGTGGTGGGCGCAGCGCCAATGTGATTTTGGAAGGGGTGCTTCGCCAGCAGCTAAAAAAGATTAATCGCATTAACTATAAAGGTGGCGAGTATCTGTTTAGCGAAGAGAACATTCAAACCGCTATCCAAAAGTTAAAAAATATTAAGTTTGATGGCCTGCAAATAACTAATGAGTCTATTTACGATTTAATCACCTTAGGCTCAGCCATGGAGCAAACCATTGAGGGGGACTCAAAGAGTTTTACCCTCAATTACATTGATTGGAAAAACCCTAGTAACAACACCTTTCATGTAGTGGCCGAATTCTCGGTTGAACGTACGCGTAGTACAGACACTGTACGCCCAGATATTGTGCTGTTTGTTAATGGTATTCCCTTTAGTGTGATTGAATGTAAATCGCCTAAAGTGGATGTTGAGCAAGCGATATCACAAAACATTAGAAACCAAGGTGATGACTATATTCCACGCCTCTTTACCTATGTGCAGCAAGTGCTGGCGGTGAATAAAAACGCTGCGCAATATGCCACAGCAGGCACACCTAAGAAGTTCTGGGGCGTGTGGAAGGAACAAGAAGATAAATCCACCGATGTCGATAAAGGTGTAAATACTGCTCTAAACGACGATACTAAAACACTGTTATTTAGTGGTGAGTTTGCCGCTGCCCGTCCATTTTTTGATGCTTTAGAGGCTGAAGGAAGTCGCTTAATCACTGAGCAAGACAACGCCATTCACAGCCTGTGCCGCCCAGATCGTTTATTAGACTTAGTATACCGTTTTACTTTGTTTGATGGTGGCATTAAGAAAGTAGCCCGCTATCAGCAATATTTTGTGATTAAAGCGACCATCGCCCGAATCAAGAAAAACAACACTAAAGAAAATCGCCAAGGCGGTGTTATTTGGCATACCCAAGGGTCGGGTAAGTCGCTCACTATGGTGATGTTAACTCGTGCAATGGCGCTGGATTCACAGTTGATCAACCCAAGAATTATTTTGGTTACTGACCGAGACGACCTTGATAAACAGCTTGGCAATACCTTTGCAGCCTGCGGTTTGAGCCGTGAACGTGCAACCTCGGGCCGTAATTTGGTGAAACACCTGAAAAACAAAGTGGGCCTAATCACCACGCTGATTCATAAATTTGATAAAGGCTGGGTGGCGGAAAAGTTTGTTGATGAGTCGCACGATATTTTTGTGCTGGTCGATGAAAGTCACCGTACCAACTTTGGTTCATTGGCGGCCAGAATGCGCCAAATGCTGCCCAATGCGTGTTTTCTTGGTTTTACCGGCACACCGCTACTGAAAAAAGAGAAGAATAACTTTGCCAAATTTGGAGGTCTGATTGAGCCGCACTATACCATTAAACAAGCGGTCGCTGATGAAGCAGTATTACCCCTACTGTATGAAGGCCGGCATGTTGAAATGGAGCAGAATCAATCGGCTATCGACTTATGGTTTGAGCGCCACACGGCAGACTTAAGCAAAGAACAAAAAGCCGACCTTAAAAAGAAATATGCCCGTGCGGAAATGTTGAATAAAGCCGATCAGGTGATTTATATGCGCGCCTTTGATATCAGCGAGCATTTTCGTGCTAACTGGCAAGGCACCGGCTTTAAGGCTCAGCTTGTCGCCCCTAGTAAATCAGCCGCGTTAAAGTATCAGCAATTTCTACAAGAGATTGGCACTGTGACCACTGAAGTCGTGATTTCTGGCCCTGATACCCGTGAAGGCTACGATGAAGTGGATGAAGGACCAACCGATGAGGTGGGTAAATTCTGGGGCAAAATGATGAAGCGCTTTGGCTCTGAAGAAGAGTATACCAAGCAAATCATCAACCAATTTAAATATGGTGATGACCCAGAAATATTGATTGTAGTTGATAAATTATTAACCGGTTTTGATGCGCCGCGAAATACAGTGTTGTACCTTTGTAGAAAGTTGAGAGAGCACACGCTGTTACAGGCAATCGCTCGGGTTAACCGATTGTACGAAGGCAAAGAATTTGGCTATATCATCGACTATGCCAGCGTATTGGGTGAGTTAGACAAAGCGCTGACTATGTATGAAGCCTTTGAAGGGTTCGACGAAGATGACTTGGCGGGTACGCTGACATCAATCAACGAGGAAGTGTTCAAGCTGCCGCAGCGTTACTCAGACTTATGGGATTTGTTTAAAGAGGTAAAAAACTCAAAAGACGAAGAAGCCTATGAGGTGTTATTGGCCGATGATGAATTGCGCGAAGAGTTTTATGAATGCTTATCGGCATACAGTAAATCTTTGGCTATCGCTTTATCGTCTGAGCAGTTCATTATGCACTCGGATGAGAAAAAGCTACAAACCTATAAAAACGATTTAAAGCGTTTTCAGAACTTAAAGGCAGCGGTAAAGTTGCGTTATGCTGAGGCGATTGATTATCGTGACTACGAGCCAAAAATTAAAAAGCTATTGGATACGCATATTCAAGCTAATGAGGTGACTCAGCTTAATGAGCCGGTGAATATTTTTGATGAAAAAATGTTTACCGCAGTGAAAGAAGAGCAAGGGGTTTATCAAGCCAAAACAACAGCATCGAAAGCGGACACCATTGCCCATGCCACTAAGCGTAGTATTTCGGAGAATATGGATGAAGACCCTGCGTTTTATGAAAAGTTTTCAAAGCTGATCCAAGCGGCTATTGATGACTTTAAGGCCAAACGCTTATCAGACTTGGAGTATCTCAATCGGGTGATTGATATTCGTAACAAAGTGGCAACTAAGCAGCATGACGATATGCCCGATTGTATTCGTGAGAATGACGAAGCCTGTGCTTACTTTGGCCTGATTAAGCCACAGTTTCAGCAAGTTGAAACACTCAACGAGTTAGATGATGACCAACTAGATGCCATTGCCGCTCAAACATCCTTAGCGATACAAAAAATCATTGATAATCATTGGAAGGTCGATTTTTGGGATGATTCCGATGTTCAAAAAACGGCGATGAATGATATTGACGATTTTCTTTATGATGAAGTCAAAGAGCAATATGGTGTGACACTGAGCTTAGAGCAAATGGATGAAATCATTGAGAAAACCATGCAGGTTGCGAAGCATCGGAGGTGTTCTTAATGTCATCAACCATCAAGCAAACTGATATGCCACTGGCAAGCGCTGAAAATCTAGCTGTTGTGTATGGAGGGGGAGAAATCCCTTTTCAGCTAGAGTTTTCTAAACGTAAGTCGCTAGAAATATCGGTTCATCCTGATAAATCAGTTTTTGTTAAAGCGCCTGAAGGCACCGACCATGACGCAATTGAAGCCAAGGTTAAAAAGCGTGCTCGGTGGATCAAACGTCAAATCCGTTACTTTGACCAGTTCGACCCAAGAACACCTTCGAGAAAATACGTCAGTGGTGAAAGCCATTTATATTTGGGCAAGAAGTATCGCCTAAAAGTAGACGTTGAACCTAATAATAGTGTTGCGTTGAAAGCCGGTTTCTTTGAAGTCACTTCAACTAATGGTAAACCAGATCATGTTAAGTCACTGTTAAGGGATTGGTATTTTGAGAAGGCGAATTTCTATTTAAATAAGATATTTTTAGAATGCTGGGAAAAATTTAAATATCCCGATTCTGTGAAGCCTAATGTTAAAATCATGCAGCTCAAAAAACGCTGGGGGAGCTTATCTAAAAATAGAACACTAACTTTAAATCGGGATTTGATTAAAGCCCCAAAAGAATGTATTGAGTATGTGATCATTCACGAGTTGTGTCATTTGGAGCATCACCACCATGGTCCTGAATTCTATCAATTGCTCGAACGTTCTTTACCTGATTGGGTAAGACGCAAACAAAAACTAGAAATGGCACTGATTTAGCAAAAGTTATCCTTGTGTGCCAAAGTACATATTTTGAGCTCCAGGGGTATCGTCTGCTTTAGATTGGAAATTGTATTAGCAGTTCATTGGGCTGTGACTGTGCTGCACTAAAGTTGTTCATCTAAATATTGTCTTTACAGGATTGCTGGTGTTTTACAAAGGGAGAGCAGTAGGAGGGATAGTTATTGTCTGAAATTTGCTACAATTAAGTCAATTTTACATTTTCTCTTTTCAGCTAATATTTAGAAATATGTGCATATTATAGATTTTTATAATGTTTAACTAATAATAGAATAGTTGTTAGAACTTTTGCTATCACCGCTTACATTGATAATTCTGGTTGATTTTTTTGTTCAATTGGCTGGTTGTTTGAATTTTACACCAAATTTACACCACAACTTATTTTAAATTATATAATGCTTTGATTTGATTATTATTTTTTTGTTATCCGATCCAATCCATCATCGGGGCAACACTGATTCGCGGAGATTGAGTGTTTTCAATGTTTTTGTTAATAGTCATTAAAAATCATACCTTTAATCTATATTTCGCAACCTGCGCGAATCTGTTTAAACCTGTGTTTAGGTGGGTTAATCGGTTTGCATTTACACCATAATCAAAACAATCTGTGGTGTAAATTATGGGGTTAATGACAGCAAAGAAAGGTGCAGAGGGTAAAGTGAATTATCGTACTGCGATTCGAATCAATCGAAAGGGCTTTCCTACTTTTTCTGAAAATAAAGTATTTCATTCAAAGAAGTTGGCTAAAAACTGGGTTAAGAAACGAGAAGTCGAAATCCAACAAAATCCTGATATTTTACTTGGCAAAGAAAAGCTGATTGATCTGACCTTATCAGATGCCATAGATAAATATTTGGATGAAGTCGGGAGCGAGTACGGAAGGACGAAACGCTATTCTCTGCTCTTAATTAAGAAACTACCAATCGCGCGCAATATTATCACAAAAATAAAATCAGTACATTTGGTCGAGCATGTTGCTTTAAGGAAGGGGGGAGTCCCTCATCTCGAACTGGAACTGATCGCGACTAGTACACAGCAACATGAGCTTTTACATATCCGTAGGGTGCTTTCTCATGCCGCTGTTATGTGGGAAATGGATATTGATTTAAATGGGTTCGATAAGGCTACGGTTCAGTTAAGAAAAACACGCCAAATATCTTCCAGTCAATAAAGAGACCGACTTCCTTCAACAGATGAACTGATTGCATTGACGAAGTATTTTACAGAGCGATGGAAGCTAAACCATTATGGTTCTAAGTTGATTATGTGGTTTGCTATTTTCTCATGCAGACGTGAAGTCACCCCATTATTATCTGAAAGATTAGACAGACCACTTCTATTTCGAGAGCAGACTAATTTACAAATTCATTTGTTGGCATGCCGTTCATGTCGTCATTATGGAAAATAAGTCAAAACACTCAGTCAGCTTTCCAAAGCGTTTAAAAAGTTTGATGATGGTGAGTAGGTCGTGACTGCTGTTTCAAAATAAAAATACCTCAGGCCAAGTTAATATGATTAATGTAAAAAACTATTACTTCGAGTTTGAGATTTTGTATGTGAATGATGATGTTTGTTTTATAAAATCTCTATGTTTTTTAAAGAAAAATATTTTATATCGGTTTTTTTCTTTGTGATTATTTTGTATATTTAATGATCAAATTAACATTGTGAAGAGGGTGGTATGTATAACTTTTCGGTAAGTGATCTAGACCAAATCATTGAAAATACGCTGAATGAAAATAAAAAGATCAGTAAAATGTTGATGGGATATAAGCTATTTCATGAGTTAATGAATGATCCTAAGTTTCATGCAGAAGTGACCAATTCAGCTTTAAGTGCGACGAAAAGAAAATATAAGAATCTAAAAATCAAAATCACGACGGATGAATACCAGCTACACTTTGAATAAAATCATGTGCTTGAATAAATAATCGTGGACTCAAACTGCAACATTAAAATTATGAGTACCTACTTTTCTACTGTGAAAAAATTCGATAAGATAACAATCCATTATTTTTTTGTGCTTTATATGCGCCCCCGAATACGAAAGTTCTTACATTCCTTTTATTCAACACCAAATTCAAAAGTTCTCGAAATGAAATATAACTTAAGTAGTTATAGTGATTTGGACTTACTCAAAAAAATTCAAAAATCTAGCTGCCAGAATCTTAGAACAGCCATTTGCAGCATCTTATCTGAGCGTGGTTATACCCCCGCTGAAATCTCGCTGTTAACCGTCGAATCGCCTTAATGTAAAAGCCCTCCATGCTGAACTGTTAAAATTGCAAATATTTTACTTAGAGCTGATGATCTTCACTCGTGATCCCAAAAGCTTTTCTCCATGCCTGAGGGCTAATGCCATATTTTTCACGAAAATTTTTTCGAAATGACACGGTATTATTAAACCCTGAAAGCTCGGTTATCTTTTCGATAGACAAATTTGTACTTTCTAAGAGTTCACAGCTTAATCTGATTCTTTCAGTATTGAGCCAATCAACTAAGGTCATGCCCGTAGCTTTCTTAAAATGCCGTGTGAACGTCCTACGTGTCATATTTGCCCGTTCAGCTAGGCCTTCAATATTATGTTGAATAGCTAAATTCTTTCTTAAAAAATCAAGTAAGAGATTAATTTGTGCATTCTGGCTCGACTTTGCCACAGGCTGTTCAATAAATTGAGCTTGTCCACCTTCACGATGAGGTGGGATCACCATTACTCTAGATACTTTATTTGCAATTTGTGCATTATAGATTTCACGTACCAAGTACAAACAGCAGTCTAATGCTGCGCCTGTTCCTGCAGAGGTTACGACTCTTTGGTCTTCTACATACAGAGCATCACGATCAAGCTGAACCTGTGGAAATCGCTCACTAAAATCTTGTTCAGCCATCCAGTGCGTAGCTGCTTTTTTATGGTCAAGTAAACCAGCATATGCCAATGCATAAGTTCCATAGCATAACCCTACAATTCTAATTCCATTCTGATATGCCCAATTGAGGCTATCAATCAGTATTGGTTCAGGTTTGTGATTAAAATCATCCCACCCTGGAATAATAATGAGATCTGACTCTTTAATGACTTCGATTCCACCATCAGGAATAATCATCATGGATTGTTCTGTTTTTACAGGCTGACCATCTATAGAAAAAATTTTAAGATCAAATAAGGGTTTATCTTCAATTTTGATATTGAAAATAATGTGGGGGATAGAGAAGTGAAATGGATTTATATTGGGATAAACGAACAATCCAATCACTGGTATAGCCATTCAACCAACCTCTCTAAAATAATGAATATAGCATATTGTCCCAATAGTTTCGATGATTGTCCTTAAGGACAATTTTTTTGTTTGATGATTTCTATCATGATTCAAGTATGACTCAATGATTGGATTTGGAACATGAATAAAATTTTAAGTCGCTCTGTTATTGTACTCTCTCTGGCCATGGCTTCAGTCCATTTATATGCGAATGATAAGGTGGTTCAGCGAGATACCTCTAAAGTGACGCATATACAAGAAATTCGCAATGCAACGATTAAAGTCACCTATGCCGATACGACTTTTTTAATTGACCCAATGTTTGCGCAAAAAGGCTTCTATGAAGGTTTTCCTGATACTCATCGTAGCTATTTACGTAATCCATTGGTCGATTTACCCGTCAAGCCTGAAACGATTTTAGAAGGTGTAGATGCGGTAATTGTGACCCATACACATTTAGATCATTGGGATGATGAAGCACAAGCCACGATTCCAAAAAATATGCCTGTTTTTGTACAAAACAAACAAGATCAAAAAACCATTCAATCACAGGGTTTTAAAGATGTCCGTGTATTAACACAAACAGCGTTTGAAGGCATTAAACTCACTAAAATTGGTGGTCAACATGGTACGGATAAAATGTATAGCAATCCTAAGCTCAAAGCTGGATTAGGTGAAGCTATGGGTATGGTATTTGAAGCGACAGGACATGAAACGGTTTATGTGGCGGGTGATACCATTTGGCGTCCTGAAGTTGATCAAGCAATTCAATCCTTTAAACCAGATGTAATTGTATTAAATACAGGTAACGCTTTGGTTAATGGCTTTAACGAGTCCATTATTATGGGCAAAGAAGATACTTATCGCGCAACTCAGAAAGCACCAAATGCTAAAGTGGTTGCTGTCCACATGGATGCCATTAACCACATGTCTGTAACACGTGCTCAGCTTGCAGAATATGTAAAAAATAAAGGTATTCAAGACAAAGTTTTAATTCCACTAGATGGTGAAACGCTTTCTTTTTAATTCAACACATCCAACTTCACTTTTAAGGCAGCATAGTGTTCATTTCCCTCAAATAAAAATGGTGAATGAATTCTATGTTGGCTAAGATATTTGAATGAGCAAATAATGAATACTGAAATCATTACCAATAAAGAGTTGGTCCAACAATTTTACGAACATTTACAAAATGAAGACTATGAAAGTGCAGCACAATTATGTCATGAAGATTTCATATTCTATTTACAACTAGATACCCCTATTCATGGCACAGATGGTTTTATTGTGTCTGAAAAAGCGAATTTTGATGCCTTCAAGGGATTTAAATTTACTGTTGAGAAGATATTCGCAGAAGATAATTACGTTGCTGTATTTATGATTTTTGATGGATGTCATTCAGAAAAGCTTATGGGTATTGAACCAACAGGGAATCGTGTTCGACTTTCTCTAATGATGCTACTTCAAATCAAAGATGGAAAGATTCTTGAAAAAAGAGCCCATTTTGATAAGGCGGATGTTTTAAGACAATTAACGACTCCTCCAATGGTTAGTTAATCTATGGCGTAAAAAACGCTTCTTTCTAATTCTGTTTTAAACAATCAGCACAAAATAAATGTTAGTTAAATAAAGGAAAAGATATGTCAAAATCAGCTTTATTAGTGATCGACTTACAAAATGAGTATCTACCTACAGGTAAATTACCATTGGTAAATATTGAACAAGCCGCTGCCAATGCAGTGAAAGTAATTGCGAAAGCCCGTCAAGACGGTACTCAAGTGATTCATGTCCAGCATATTGCGAATGCTGAATCGCCTATATTTCAACCTGACTCAAACGGTATTGAATTTCAGGACACAGTTAAGCCACAAGCAGATGAAACTGTGGTCATTAAAAATCACATCAATGCATTCTTAAACACGAATCTCAAAGAAATTTTAGATAGCAATCAAGTGACGGAGCTAGTCGTGATTGGTGCTATGAGCCATATGTGTGTTGATGCTGCTGTACGTGCTGCTTCTGACTTTGGTTATAAGGTAAGGGTTATTCATGATGCTTGTGCAACGCTAGACCTAGAATTTAATGGCGTTAAAGTACCTGCTGACCATGTTCATGCAACATTAATGGCCGCTTTTGAATTTGCATATGCTCAAGTGATATCAACTGAAGATTATGTTAGCTAAAGATTAAGATTTTCTAAAATTAACTTTATGCTAAATCTAAAATTAGACCATAAAAAGCCTGATTATTTATCAGGCTTTTTATATTGTTTGCTCATTGTACTAGACAAAATGGTAATGCTTTAAAAATAAAATATGGAATTGCATATATGTGTTTATTCGTATATAAGTATATTCAAAGATTCGATTGAGTTTGAGCAAATGACTGCTACTCCAAAAGTTAAGATTTATCACAACCCTGAATGTGGTACATCACGCAATACACTGGCGCTAATCCGTAATGCCAATATTGAACCTGAAGTGATTGAGTACCTTGTAACACCTCCATCTAAAAATGAACTGATTCAAATGATTGCGGATGCGGGTTTAACCGTGCGAGAGGCAATTCGTAAGAATGTTGCCCCTTATTCTGATCTAGAGTTGGACCGTGAGGGTTGGAGCGATGAGCAACTGCTTAACTTTATGCTTCAGCATCCGATCTTGATTAACCGCCCATTCGTGGTGACTGAATTAGGCACTCGTTTAAGTCGTCCGTCAGAACTGGTTTTAGAAATTCTGCCCCTCCCACAAAAGGGTGCTTTCACTAAAGAAGACGGTGAACAAGTGCTTGATGCAAATGGGCAGCGATTGAAATAAAAATTTCATGGATATATGTGAATATTGATATATCCATATATCATAGTGAGTGAAAGTATGGATCAAATCAATTTCTTTAAATGTTTGGCTGATGAAACGCGATTCAACATTGTCATGTTGGTTCTTGGAAATAATGAACAGTGTGTTTGTGATTTGACTGAAAAACTACAACTCAGCCAACCCAAGATTTCGCGGCACTTAGCCTTACTGCGTTCTTCGGGGCTTTTACAAGATCGACGTCAAGGGCAATGGGTGTATTACAGTCTCAATCCCAATTTACCCGCTTGGTGCTTAGACGTACTTAACACCCTTAAAAATGCCGATTTACAACCAAAAGTTGCACCATCATTTCAACAAATCAATAGTTATTGCGAGTAGAACAAGATGAAATTCCTTTTTTTGTGTACTGGAAATAGTTGCCGTAGCATCCTGTCAGAAGTGCTGTTTAATAGTCGTGCGCCTGAAGGTTGGAAAGCCTATAGCGCGGGTAGTAAGCCATCAGGACAGGTGCATCCATTGACCATTGAAACTCTGGAAAACTTAGGTCTTTCAACTGAAGGTTTGTGGAGTAAGACCATTGATGACTGTGAACAATTTCAACCTGATGTAGTGATTACGGTTTGTGATTCAGCCGCTCAGGAAGCATGTCCGCTCTATTTAGGTGGTGCAATCAAAGCACATTGGGGTTTAGCAGATCCATCACACTTGGATTTGCCGAAAGAAGAAAAACTCAAAGCATTCCAAGTCACCGTTGATCATATCAACCGCCGTTTAGATGCATTGTTGGCACTCGATACAGCGCATATGTCTCGTCCTGAGTTGATAGCTGCGATCAATCAAATTTCGCATATTGAATGAGATCATCATGGCTCAACAAAGATTATCCTTTCTAGATCGTAACCTCACGCTATGGATTTTTATTGCCATGGCGTTAGGCATTGCGATCGGTGTGTTCTTTCCGCAAGCCTCAGTGGCTTTGGATAAAATGAGTGTGGATTCAGTCAATATTCCGATTGCGATCGGTTTGATTTTGATGATGTATCCACCTTTGGCAAAAGTGGACTATGCCGCTTTGCCACAGGTATTTAAAGACAAAAAAACCTTAACTTTGTCTTTGGTACAAAACTGGCTTATCGCACCTGTTTTGATGTTTGCTTTAGCCATCATTTTTCTACATAGCTATCCTGAATACATGACCGGCTTAATCTTGATTGGATTGGCGCGCTGTATCGCCATGGTCTTGGTTTGGAATGGTTTAGCCTGTGGGGATAACCAATATGTTGCGGCATTGGTCGCCTTTAATAGTATCTTCCAGATTTTATTTTTCAGTACCTATGCTTGGCTCTTCTTGACCTTTTTACCGCCTTATTTTGGTGTTGCAGGACAAGTGATCAATGTTGATTTCTGGACCATTACCCATGCGGTATTGGTGTATTTAGGGATTCCATTTTTTCTTGGCTTTATGACCCGATTTATTTTGGTTCGTACTAAAGGTTTGGCTTGGTATCTAAATACCTTTTTACCCAAGATTAGCCCACTGAGTTTGCTGGCTTTATTGTTCACGATTGTGGCGATGTTTAGCCTTAAAGGGAACGACGTGGTGAGCTTGCCGATGGATGTCTTGCGTATTGCGATTCCATTGACCATTTACTTTATCGTAATGTTCTTCATCAGCTTCTTCATGAGCAAATGGATGGGCAATGACTATGCTAAAACCACCGCCATTTCATTTACTGCTGCGGGGAATAACTTTGAACTGGCTTTAGCTGTCGCGATTGCAACCTTTGGTTTGGCTTCACCTGTCGCTTTTACCACGGTGATTGGTCCACTGGTTGAAGTCCCCGTATTGATTGCTTTGGTGAGCGTGTCCTTGTGGCTCAGAAAAAAGTTTTTTAAAGCAGAGGTGTAATTTCTATGACTCTCCCAAATGTCGATATGAATCTTCTCGATCAACCGACTTTAGAAAAAGTACAGGCCAAAGCGCTAAATCATCCACCGCGTATTTTGCTGCTGTATGGTTCTAACCGTGAGCGTTCATACAGCCGATTGGCGGTGATGGAAGCAGGGCGTATCTTGGAGCAGTTTGGTGCGGAAGTAAAAATCTTTCATCCTAAAGGTTTACCTTTACCTGAAGATGCAGATATGGAACATCCAAAAGCCAAAGAACTGCATGAACTTTTGGCATGGTCAGAGGGCATGGTGTGGTGTTCGCCTGAACGTCATGGCTCAATGAGTTCAATCTTTAAATCGCAGATTGATTGGATTCCATTGGCTGGCGGTGCGATTCGCGCAACCCAAGGTAAGACGTTGGCCTTGATGCAGGTGAGTGGCGGTTCGCAGTCATTTAATAGCGTCAATCAAATGCGTATTTTAGGCCGCTGGATGCGTATGATCACCATTCCAAATCAATCCTCTATTCCTAAAGCTTTTTTAGAGTTTGAAGAAGATGGCAGGATGAAACCCTCAGCCTTTTATGATCGAATTGTTGATGTCATGGAGGAACTGTATAAATTCACGCTACTGACGCGAGGGCAGAGTCAGTACCTCACAGACCGCTATTCAGAGCGGAAAGAATCTGCTGAAGAATTATCTAAGCGTGTCAATCAACGTAGTTTATAAATTTTAGATGATCAAAGATATTAAAAGTATCTTGATCAATTGAGCATTTGAAAAGCTCATTTAAACGCTTGAAAATTGTATGAAATACGCCCAGTCTGTTGAGCAGGCTGGGTTTTTAATTTTGCTTATGACAATAAACAATGGGAGAGGTGCTTTGACTCAATTACAAGCAGAAGTCGATGTAGTCATTATTGGTGGTGGTCAGGCAGCCCTTGCTACAGCTTATTTCCTCAAACGTAAGAAAATTCCATTTGTTATTTTGGATGACCAAGCTCAGGCGGGCGGTGCATGGTCACATGCTTGGCAGTCGCTTCGTCTTTTTTCTCCTAATACTTGGAGTTCGTTGTCGGGTTGGATGATGCCCACAACTGAACAAACCTACCCAACGCGAAATGAAGTGATTGACTACTTATCTGCATACGAGCAACGCTATCAATTTCCGATCATTCGTCCTGTACATGTCGATCATATTGAACAAAAAGATGGCTATTTAGATGTGTATGCAGGTGATCAATATTGGCGAGCAAAAGCGGTGGTCAGTGCTACAGGGACATGGAGTCAGCCTTATATTCCACATTATGACGGACATGAGCGATTTGAAGGCTTACAAATGCATTCAGCTCATTACGTAAATCCAGAGCCTTTTATCAATAAAAAAGTGATCGTGGTTGGGGGCGGCAACTCTGGCGCACAAATTCTTGCTGAAGTCTCAAAAGTTGCAGATACCACGTGGGTCACAGTAACACCACCTCAATTTTTATCAGATGATGTTGATGGGCGTGTTTTATTTCTTCGGGCAACGGAACGATTAAAAGCACAGCAGGAAGGTAAAGTGATCAATCAGCCTGTTGGTGGTCTGGGTGATATTGTCATGATTGATAGTGTCAAAGAGGCCCGCGAACGTGGTGTATTACATAGCCGAGAACCGTTTAACGCATTTGAAGAACATTCAGTTGTCTGGGCGGATGGTACAACACAAGCCGTAGATGCTGTGATTTGGTGTACAGGGTTCAAAGCTTCACTCAATCATTTAAGAAATCTGGATGTGGTGGAACCTGATCAGACGGTTGCTGTGAATGATGGACGCTGTATAAAAGTAAATAACCTTTGGTTGGTTGGCTACGGTGAATGGACTGGTATGGCATCCGCGACACTCATTGGGGTTTCTAGAACAGCAAGAGCAACAGTAGATGAAATAGCTGCCTATTTGGCTAATGCTTAAGAGCTATAAAGCGAGCAAAAGCCTAATTTCTTATAATTAGTCATTCCAGCGAATAGTTTTTGCTTTGTGGTTTTATTGGAATATATTTTGAAATGACATCAGTTTTACACCATGAATTCTTATAACTTTATTAGGTTTTTGATAATTAAGGGTTATTTAATTTAATCTATCCAAGCCATTATCGGGGCAACAGATATACGTGGACGCTGAGCTATATCAGCATTCGGTTTTAAATCAGACATGAAAGAACCTATCGAATTGTCACCTACACGTTTAAGAACAAAGTGAGAACAAGCAAAACAGAATTTAACTATATGAAGGGTCACTATATATAGTGTAAAAAATAGCCTAAAAAAGGCAAGACATAGCCGCCAAGGTTTTGTTAACTGCCTCATAATTCTATTCTTTGCTTATCTATTCACCTGTGCAACAAGCCACAACGCTTGATTTTAGTAAATTGGTTTAAAATTTACTGTCCGCTAAAAGGCATCATGCATGATCAAGGCAGTCCTGTTTTCTGGGCTGCTTTTCTTATTGCGACTGCATCATTTTTAATCCATGTTTATTGAACGCATTCATCCTCGTTTTTTGATTGAGCATTGTCTGCAAATTGGTTATGGTAAATAGAAGATAACAATAAAGAAATGGAGACGGATATGTTAGTACTCGAAGAAGTATTTAAAAATCAAAAAGCAGAGCATTCCGAAGCCTTTAATTTGCGACTGCATCGAGGGATGAGTTGGTTTAAAAAAGCGATGCTGCTTGATGAAGATCTGGATTTAAAATTTATCAGTTTATGGATTTCATTTAATGCCATTTATGCCCGTGAAGGCATAGTTCTACAACCACAACAAGGTGTGAAGCAATTTTTAACCGCGCTGAGTCAGTTGGATCATGAACACAAGGTGGAATATGTGCTTGAGCATAAAGGTAAGCAAAGTATTCATTTAATTTTAGATAATCCTTATATTTATCAAGGATTCTGGGATTATCAGAACAATAAAATCAGTCAAGCATCTTGGAAAACTGAATTTGAAGCTGAGCAGCGCGTGGTACATCAAGCTTTACAGAGTAGAAAAACTGCGGAAATCTTAACCTTTCTGTTTGCTCGCCTAAATACTTTGCGTAATCAAATTTTACAAGGTGGGGTTAGTTATAATAGTGTGGTGAATCGACGTTATATTGCCGATGGTTGCAATATTCTATCGATGCTTATTCCAATTTTTATGTTTATTCTGTTGGAAAATGCCGAGCAACTAGATACGGAAAAACCATTCTATCCAGTCATGCAGGTATCTTAACAAGTTTACATTGCATGAGTCGATGCGATGGTAAAGATGCGTTCGGCTCATGCAAACCTGCTTAAGGCTGAAAAGTTTCACGTGGATTGAGCGGTTTGTTATAGCTGAGAAAATCGATTAAGGCGAAGACAATCGCAGCCACAACCAACAAGATGCCCATCAGACAACTCATGCTCCAACCACCATGATGCCAAGCATAAACGCCTAATGCTGAACCACAGGCTCCACCAATAAAATACATGGTCATATAAATGGAGTTAATGCGAGATTTGGCATCTGGGCGAATGCGGAAAATAATATTCTGATTGCTACTATGCACCACCGCCAAGCCTAAATTAATTAAGCCATAGCCTAAAATATAACTGATGAGGCTATGTCCACCTAAATATAGAAAGTACCAACTGACGGCCATAACGGCACAACCTGACCAAGTGAGCACAGTGGTATAGCCTTGATCCGCTAATTTTCCGACATATTGTGTAGACAGTGCTCCAAATACGCCAATCAGTGGAATCACCCCGACCAGTACATCAGGTAATTGATAGGTTTTAGAGGTGAGCAACAGTGCGATGGTTGAAAATAAAATGCTCATGGCGGCAAAGACAAAGCCACCAATTAAAGAACGTAATATAAGACGACGTTCTTGCTGCAACAATACGCCCATCGACTTAAAGACTTGGGGATAGCTCATTTTAAACGACATCACATAAGGTAAACGTGATTTCAGTAAAAAAGCCAAGATGAGAGTGAAGACACCGCTTAGTGCATAAATTAGTTTCCAGTGAAAGAGGTTGGACACGAGCCCCGCTAAACTGGTCGAAAGTAATAAGCCAACCAATAAACCACTCATAAGGAAACCAATCACTTCACCTGTTTTTTCAGGTTTTACCGCCATGGTTGCTAATGGAATCAGTACTTGGGCTGCGACGGAAAATAATCCGACGATACTGGTGCCTAACCACAGCATAGGCAGGTTGATGGCAAAGGCACAAATAAATAAACCGATTGCAGCGAAGAACATGAGCAACGGAATAAATTTGGTTTTATTGACCATGTCTCCAATTGGAACAATCAGCAATAACCCCAGCGCATAAGACACTTGGGCAAAAGTAACGGTTAAGGCCACTTGTGACTCAGGCACATTAAAATATTGTTGAATCGAATGAATGAGAGGTTGGCAATAATAGTTCGCACCGGCACAAAGACCACAAGCAACTGCCATGAGCCACAGTAGCGGTTTGTCTTGGCTAATATCACGTGGAGAATTCATAAAGTTCCTTGGCTTGTTCGGTTAATTGCAATAAGCGGTTGCTTCAATTTCAATCAGCATTCCTGGTATGGCAAGACACGGAACAGGAATCAGTGTGCAGGCAGGAAAGTCATGTTGTTTCCAGCGCTTGTGTATTTCCTGAATTAAAAACTGATGTTTCTTGGGGCTATGGTCAACCACTAGAATTCTTAAAACAGCAATATCTAAAAATGAAGCATCGGCATGTACAAGTGCATGCTCTAAATTGCTCATGGCTTGACACAATTGCTCTGCAAAATCTTGAGATAAATGTCCTCGTTGGTTTTCACCACCTTGTCCTGAAATGTGAAGTATACGTGAAAAGTGTCTAACTTCAGCTATGTGACTATAGGCAAAAGGGCGCGGATTATAAAGTGTTTTTGGATTCATCAACTCAAATGGAACATGAGATACGCCGTGTTGCATAAAAAATTCTGCCTGTGATTGATTTTTTGTTAGTATCAAAGCTCAAGTTAACTTGAGGTCAAGCTTTTATGGAAGAAAATCAGCAAATAATGTCATCAGCACAGCAGTGGTTGAGTATTGGTGATTTGGCAAAGCGCAGTGATGTCAGTGTTGCTGCTGTGCGCTTTTATGAAGAAAAAGAACTGATTTGGAGTGCGCGAACTTCGGGCAATCAACGCCGTTATCAGCGTTCTATGCTAAGACGTATTGCCATTATTAAAGCCGCACAGCAAGTCGGAATTTCATTGCAACAAGTCAAGGTTGCCTTTTCAGCATTACCGAAACAAGGAAATGCCACCAAGCAAGATTGGCAGCAAATGTCACAGCAATGGCAAACCCAGTTAGATCAGCAGATTGTGCATTTATTACAATTGCGACAACAACTGGATTGGTGTATTGGTTGTGGTTGCTTATCCCTAGAGCAATGCCCACTGCGTAACCCAAATGATGTATTGGCTGAAACCTCCGCTGGGGCACATTTTCACGAGCTATTATTGAAGATGAATAGTGAAAATACTGAATGCTCCCTTTCTCCAAAGGATGATGCTTTTCAGTGAAAACCTTTCACAATTATTGGTGCTAGTAGGTATTAGTTAGCAAGCTTTTTCTTGGATAAGGTGATCATCATAATTCCGACAATATTGAGTAAACACCCGATCCATTGCCAAAAATTCAAATGTTCATTTAAAAAAGCGACTGCCAATAAAATGGTTAGGATAGGACCAATCGATGCAATCATGGCAGATTGAGCCGCTCCAAGCCGTGCAATACTTTGCATCAGTAATACGGTAGGAACGACGGTGACAAAAAAGCCCAATGCCAAGCCATACCCAAGTACGCCAACAGGGAGTTGTTGTAGCAATAAAATCGGATGGGGAGTGACCCAAAAAAATTGTACCAGTGTGCCAAGGCAAGCCGTACTTAAAGCCAGACCTGTAAAGTTCCATGATCCAAATTTTTGAATCAACGGGGGAGTCAGCAATAGATAAGCTGCGAAAGCAATCGCACTGGCAAAAACAAGGCTGGCTCCGAGCCAGAAATGTTCTTGAACAGGCGCATGCTGTTGTTCCTGAAGCATGACCAAAACGGTCCCTCCGTAACTGAGCACAATGGCGAGCATACTTTTGAGTGAAAGTTTTTGCCGATACAAGACGCAAGAAGCCAATACCGTTAAAGTGGGGTAGAGGAATAAAATAATGCGTTCTAAAGACGCACTGATATACATTAAACCTAAAAAGTCCAACCAACTGGCAAAGTAGTACCCCATTAGGCCTGCAACCATGAGCAGTCCCCAATCTTTTGCTTGTAAACCTTTGCTCTTTTCCCGATTGAACCAGCAGATGAGTAAAAAGAACGGTAAGGCACAGGCCATACGAATCGCCATCAAGAGCGTGGCATCCACCAGTGGAGATAGGGCATAAGCTTGTTTGATAAAAATCGCTTTGCTACTAAATAAAAAAGCCGCACCAATAGCAAACAAACTGCCGAGTTGGCTGCGAGATAAAGAGAGATTCATGAAAATATAACTTTTTAAAAGATAGGATTGCGACCGATATGCAGTATAGGCTTTTGGTCAGGAAGAGAAAAATGCAAAAAATGATCAATTGTCATACTTTTTGGAATGAAATAAATAAAAATACATATGTCAAAGTTATATGAATGCTAGGTGATTTTCTTTAAGTCTTTAAAAAATATTTAAGTATTTGTTTATTTGGCGAGGACTTTCTACAGATTCATTGCAATGATGACTGGACTGAAAGATGACGGTCATGTGATGTGAATAATAAACGACCTAAAATAGTGCAAAACATGTCGAATGAAACATATTGCATCATCAGATTAAATGATTTGAAAAGTTTTTTTTAATTAGATTTTCTGCATTATCCGACTTTGGTCATATTTCATGATTATGCTGAAAATAGTTGTTGATTTAAATAAAGCGAGATTGAGTTGAATTTTGACTTGAGATATTTCTGGAAGAAGTTTCGAATTGAATTCATCGCATTTGGGCGAATGGAAGACGAAATAAATGGTCATCTTGGTCAACTTCGCAGCTAAAAACTAAAAAAATGCCTGAACTTTGTATAGCCTCAGGACTATTTTCTTCACACGGGATTCAAGGGGAATTTTGTCAGAAAAACCAATCCGTTTGATTAAATCACTATGGTTTTAAAAAAAGCAACGAGATTCTGACCCATAAAATAAAACACTCACCAATTGAATAGCGATTCAACACCGCAATGTTCTAGGCAAAACCGGTGAATGATATATCGAACAATTCTTTTTATGAATCATCAGTTCAAAATGAGGGTATTTATTAAATAAATATTGGGTGGTAATTTAAAAAAGTTCAATTAGAATCCAAAATTCAACAAGAACACATCCAGAGGGAACATCGTTTCTAACGGTGTTTGCTAGATAGAGAAAATTAGCTTGAGGAACGCTCATGCAGATCGGAATCCCTACCGAAACTGTCGTCGGTGAAAATCGTGTAGCTGCTACGCCAGAGACAGTAAAGAAATTGATCAACGCTGGTCATAGTGTGGTCATTCAACGTGGCGCTGGTGTAAAGGCTGCTTATATTGACAGTGCTTATGAACAAGTCGGTGCTAAAATTACAGAAGATGCCTATATTGGCAGTCAGATGATTTTGAAAGTTCGCGCCCCTAAGGGTGAGGAAATTCAAAAGTTAGAGCCAAACACCACTGTTGTGGCAATGTTTGACCCTTACCGCAATACCGAATTAGATCAATTTGCATCACAAAACGTGTCTGCATTTGCATTGGAATTATTGCCTCGTACTTTATCTCGTGCGCAAAACATGGATGTATTGTCTTCTCAAGCCAACCTTGCAGGTTATAAATCTGTGCTTTTGGCAGCCGCAGAATATCAACGTATGTTCCCAATGTTAATGACCGCTGCAGGTACTGTTAAACCAGCTCGTATCGTGATTATGGGTGTGGGTGTTGCTGGTTTACAGGCCATTGCGACTGCAAAACGCTTAGGTGCTATTGTGGAAGCGACAGATTTACGTCCAACTGCAAAAGACCAAGTAGAATCTTTGGGGGGCAAGTGGTTAGACGTCCCTATGTCTGATGAAGAAAAGCAAAAAGCTGCCGATGCTGCCAAGAATGGTTATGGCTGGATGCCTGGTGAACAGTACATTAAAGATCAAGCTGCGATTGTGGATAAGGCGGTATCGAATGCAGATATTGTGATTACCACTGCATTATTGCCAGGTCGTGATGCACCTCGTCTTATCCGTGCTGAAACGGTAGCTAAAATGAAACCAGGTTCGGTCATTTTAGATATGGCAGTTGAAACTGGCGGTAATGTTGAAGGTTCTAAAGAAGGCGAAACAGTGATGACTGAAAATGGTGTGAAAATTTTGGGTGTTCCAAATATTCCATCTACAGTGTCGACGGAAGCTTCAGCACTTTATGCACGTAACGTTTTCAATTTTGTCGAAACATTGTTTGATAAAGATAAAAACTTTGTCCTAAATCAAGAAGATGAAATTCAAAAAGCCCTATTGGTCACTCATGGCAGCCAAGTGCTGTTGAAGCGTGCGTAAGGAGATTTCTCATGGTTGAAACAATTACTATTTTTGTCCTTGCCATCTTCGTAGGTTATTACGTGGTGTGGGGCGTTACGCCAGCATTACATACACCACTTATGGCAGTAACCAATGCGTTGTCGTCCATTATTGTGGTGGGTGCAATGATTCAAACTGTAGGGATTCCTGCAATTGGTGTGGATGCGAATGTTGCATTCCAAAGTGTGAATGTGGTGAGCATCTTGGGTGCAGTTGCCGTGTTCTTAGCAAGTATCAATATTTTCGGTGGCTTTGCTGTAACCGCACGTATGCTTGAAATGTTTAAGCCAAAGCAAAAGAAAAAAGAGGGCTAATATATGGAATTCATTCGAGACTATGCGGATTGGTTCTACCTGATTGGTGCTGTCCTCTTTATCTTAACTTTACGTGGTTTGTCTGGTCCAAAAACGGCGATTCAAGGTAACCGTTATGGCATGATCGCAATGGCGATTGCTGTTGTGACCACCTTCTTCGTGGCCGACCATCCTGTGATTTGGATGATTGGTGGTGCAATGGTGCTCGGTGCAGTCGTAGGTATTGCTCGTGCACGGACTGTCCCAATGACACAAATGCCTGAAACAGTGGCATTGATGCACTCATTGGTGGGCTTGGCTGCGGTATTGATTGCGATTGCGGCAATCCTGCATAACAACCAATTAACAGCATTGTTTGCTGAAAATGAAGCTGCATTAACTGCTGCGGGTGTGCAACATGCCCACATGAGCAAAGTTCATTTATTTGAATTGTTCGTGGGTTGTTTTGTGGGTGCAATCACCTTTACTGCATCTGTATTTGCTTATGGTAAATTGGCTGCAAAGAAATGGGCAAAAACCATTTCGGGTGCATGGGTTAAACCTGTACAAGCATTGATTTTCCTTGCAATGTTGGCGTGTGGTGTGTACTTCTTCACGACAGGCAACATGACTGCATTCTGGGCAATGACGGCACTTGCACTTGCATTTGGCTGGGTGTGGATTGCACCAGTGGGTGGCGGTGATATGCCAGTTGTGGTCTCACTGTTGAACTCTTTCTCTGGTTGGGCAGCAGCAGGTATTGGTTTCACACTTGAAAACAATATGTTGATCGTTGCGGGTTCATTGGTGGGTTCTTCTGGTGCGATTCTGTCTTACATCATGTGTAAAGCGATGAACCGTTCAATCATCAATGTATTGTTCGGTGGTGCAATGGGCGGTGCAGCAGTTGCATCGGCAGATAAAGGTGAACAAGTTCAACGTAACCACCGTTCTGGTTCGGCAGATGATGCAGGCTTCCTGATGTCAAATGCAGACAGCGTTGTGATTGTACCAGGTTATGGTATGGCGCAAGGTCGTGCACAGAATGCAGTGAAAGAGTTATGTGAAATCTTGAAAGAGCAGGGCGTAAAAGTTCGCTTCGCGATTCACCCAGTTGCAGGTCGTATGCCGGGTCACATGAACGTCCTTTTGGCTGAAGCTGACGTGGCTTATGAAGACATCTTAGAGATGGATGAGATTAACTCAGACTTCCCAGCAACGGATGTGGTGCTTGTGATTGGTGCGAACGACGTGGTAAACCCTGCGGCGAAAGACGATCCAACATCTCCAATCTATGGTATGCCAATTTTGGAAGCACATAAAGCGCGTACCATTATGGTGATCAAGCGTTCTATGGCAACGGGTTATGCAGGCTTAGACAACGATTTGTTCTACAATGAAAAAACCATGATGGTCTTTGGTGATGCGAAGAAAGTTGTGGAAGATATGACCAAAGCCATTAATGGTGGCGGACACTAAATGAGACTCTCAAGTCCCTCTTTTATAAAAGGGATTTAGTGAGATTCAAAACCACCCTTCGGGGTGGTTTTTATTTTTGAAGTTGATTAAGTATCCAAAAATAAAAAATTTTATGAATCATTTAAGATTTGATCTAAAGTCACAAAGTTTAAAGTATTACATTTGTCAAAATATCATCAAAAATGAGTGGAAACTGTCAAAATATTTGTATGGCATGACTGATATATGTGGTTGGGTGTGATGATTTATCGAACTCTCTCATAGTTATAAATCAGGTATGCAAAATCAGTTGGTGGAGGTGGTGTATGTTATTTATTGCTACGTATACTGTCCGCTCAGAAAATCGTAATGCTGCAATGGAGCGTTTTCTTCAGAGCGGAGGAAAAGTACCTGTAGGTATAAAAATGCTCGGAAGATGGCACACTGTTGCACAGTTATCAGGCTTTGCAGTCATTGAAGCGGATGATGCAGAATTGATACAGCAGTGGGTTATGGAGTGGAATGATATTCTTTCTATGGAATTGTTCCCTGCTTTAACAGATGAACAAGTTGGACCACTTATGTTTGCTGCACTTGCGAAGAAAGAGGTTGTAGGGTAATACAGTTATCGATATGTATTGAATTTGCCTTACACAGTATTACAGCTTACTAAGATCTCCAAAAAATTGGAAACCACCCTTCGGGGTGGTTTTTTTATGTTTGTTTCTAGCATCGGCGTGAACAGCAATCAAAATACAGGATAAAACCTGTACACAGCTAAATAAAAGCACAGTCATATAGCAGGGCTAGTTCAGCACTTCATAGAAAATATGTGTTGTGCTTGGCACTGATTTTGCATTTTGTGAACAGACTTCGGGGGAATGTTCATGAAAAAAATAATTTATTTACTTTTACTAGGTTTATGGGGGGTTACTACTACAGGCTTTGCTGCTGATGTGGTAACCACGCAAGCACAAAATATCCAAGAAATTCGACTTTCACTCGACAGTGTTTGGGTAGTGATGGGCGGGATTTTGGTGTTTTTTATGCAAGCTGGTTTTGCTTTGGTTGAAAGTGGCTCTGTACGCGGAAAAAACACGGTTAATGTCCTGATGAAAAACTACATGGATGCCTGTTTGGGCGGCTTAGTGTTTTGGTTAATTGGTTTTGGTTTGATGTTTGGCATTAATACCACAGGGTGGTTTGGTGCAAGTCATTTTGCCCCCAATCATTTGGATGATTGGCATTGGAACTTATTGTTCTTCCAAATGATGTTTGCGGCAACTGCAACCACCATTGCCAGCGGTGCTATGGCAGAACGAATTCACTTTGTTGCCTATGTGGTGAGTGCAGCATTTGTGAGTGGGTTAATTTACCCTGTGTTTGGAAGTTGGGCATGGGGCAGTCTGTTTGAAGGTGAGGGCTGGTTAAAGTCATTGGGTTTTATTGATTTTGCAGGTTCAACTGTTGTGCATTCCATTGGGGGGTGGGTCGCGTTAGCAGGGATTGTGGTCTTAGGTCCTCGCTTAGGGCGCTTCGGTCGTAATGGACAGTCGCATTATTTGGCGGGACATAATGTACCGCTGGTGGCATTGGGTGGTTTTATTTTATGGCTAGCATGGTTTGGCTTTAATGCAGCTTCGACGGTCAATGCGACGGTGAGTATTGGGCGTATTGCCTTGAATACGCACCTTGCTGCTTGTGCAGCAGCAGTGGCCTACATGTTTTATGCACTACTACGTGGAAAAGCGATTCTGATCCGCACCACCATTAATGCATCTTTAGGGGGCTTAGTTGCGATTACCGCAGGTTGCGCAACAATGACGCCATTGTTTGCAATTGTGACGGGATTGACGGCAGGCTTGGTGGTGAGTGTTATGCCAGTTTTGATTGAAAAGTTGAAGTTGGATGATGTCGTGGATGCTGTGACAGTGCATGGCTTTTGTGGAGCATGGGGAACTATCGCAGCAGGTTTGTTTTATGAAGCGAGTCCATTTAATTCACAAATTATTTCAATTCAATTTTTAGGTGTCATTGCTGGTTTTGTTTGGGGTTTTGGGGTGGCCTTTGTGGTGTTTAAAGTACTTGAAAAAGTATTGGGTAGCTTACGTGTCAGTAAGCAGCATGAGCAGCGCGGACTTGACTATACCGAACATGCAGAATTGTCTTATCCGGAGTTTCAACGCGATGTAACTTTTGAAACCGATGGAATGACTAAACGTCATTAAGGAGTGTTGAGCATGCCAAATGAATTACTCACCATAGGACAAAAAAGAACAGCGATTGAGCGTGGTTTAAGCCAATATTTGAAGGGAACCGCTTTAGAGCGAGTTCTGAGTTATTGGGAGCAAGAATATGGAGATAAGCCTTCTTTTGTACTCAATCGCTTTTTAAGCGAAGTATGTAATACGGACGAACTGCGCTTTTACCGTAAGGATATGTTGCGCCAAGTTTTATTCGAAATTGCTGAAGTCGAAAAACAGGTTTTACTTCAAGTCAAACCTCAGGAAAAACAAGAGGCTTTGGTGTCAGGACAATTGAGTGATGCCTTTGCGCAATTTGTAGGATGTGTAGTGAAAGCTGTGGCTCAGACAGATTTTTCGGACTTTGATCAGGATGTGAAAGTACGATTGACGGATCTGGGGTATGCGGTAGTAGAACAAGCTGCAATACATGACGTTGAGTTTATTAGTGATTTGCCGATTATGAGTTATTCTCAGGTGATTACAGCAATTTACGAAGTTTATTGTGAATTTTATGGGCCGATCAAAGCAGACTTCGTTTTTGCACGTGCAAAAGAACAAACTAAACAACAATTTATGGATGTTGATTTGCATCAACTGATTTAAGCTGTTGACTTAAATTTGGCTAACAAAAAAGCCAGTTAATTTAAAGATTAACTGGCTTTTGTAGACCATGTTGGTCATTTTTCTTATGCTACAGATTCTGGAGCTGTACGCCATAAGCTTTCTAGGTCGTAAAATTTACGTGCAGTCGGTAACATGACATGAACCACGATGAGTCCAAGGTCAACAAGGATCCATTCTGCATCACGTTCACCTTCAACGCCGATTGGGCGGAAGCCAGCTTTACGCGCTTCTTCAGCCACATTGTCGGCAAGTGCTTTCACGTGACGAGTTGATGTACCACTTGCAATCACAATCGCATCTGCGACATTGCTAATGCTGCTAACATCAAGTTCGATAATATCTTTTGCTTTTACATCTAATAGAGCTTCATGTACAACTTTTAAGCAAGCTTGCACATCTTGAGCTTGAGAATTCATTGCGAGATCGAGAGAATTAGAAGCGCTGGGCGATGGTTCTAAATTCATAAAGGGTCATAATTCCTGACAATAACTCATGCTCTAATATAGCGGTTTTATCACCAAATTTCAATTGTCTGTTTTTTAACTTTGTGGATGCTCAGCAAAGTACTTGTTTTTCCATGCAAATGAATGGTTCGAGTGGGCCTGTGGGCGATATTCGGCAGCAATAAAACCCGCGTAATCACTGTGGCTTAACCAATCAAAAATTTCTTTAAAGTGAATTTGTGCGGTGTCGGGTTCATGTCGCCCTGGGCAATCTGCAAATTGAATATGTCCAATTTCTAAAATATTTTCTTTCAATTCTTCTAGTACATTTTCACCCATCATTGCCATGTGGTAGCAATCGTATTGCATTTTTAGTGCGGGATGTTGAACTGCTTCCAGAATCTCTTGAGCTTGTGCAACATTTTGAATGAGGAAGCGCGGCATATCTGTGCCATTAATCATTTCAAACACAGGTTGAATATGATGTTCTGCCAACATAAAGCAAGCGAGCTTTAAGTTTTTGGCTAAAGTATTTAGGCAAGGCAATAAGTCACAATCGAGTGGTTGTTTACCCGCTAAAATGTTGACGCTCGGTACTTTTAACGCAACGGCATATTGAATTGCTAGTTCGAGTGCTTGGTGAAATTCTAGCTCTCGTCCAGGAATACCTGCCAAACCATTGCCACCTTGCATGAGGTCTCCAACAGGCACATTAATCAGGCATAAACTTAAATCGTGCTGGATCAGTTGGTTTTGAATTTCAGCAATACTGAGTTCATAAGGGAATTGAATTTCAATATGCTTAAAGCCATGAGCATAAGCCAGTGCAAAACGTTCGATGAGTGGCACTTCAGTAAAGATCATGGAAAGATTCACTGCGAGTTTAGTCATGAGCTTGCTCCTGCATTATTATTCTGTTTCAACATGTTGAATTACAGTGGCTAAATCTGATTCAGCATAGCCTTTATTCTGGTGCGCCTGCAATTCCGATAATGCTTTTTTTGCAACTGGAATATCTAATTGGAATTTTTTAGCCAACTGCACAGCATTATTTAAATCTTTTGATAAAGTCTGCACCTTCCATTGTACAGGTTCAAACTGATGATTGGCCATTCTTGGTGTTAAAATTTGAAACGGCTTTGAATCAGCAAATCCACCTGCCAATGCTGGAGCAAGCAGGGTCGTATCGACACCCGCTTGACGCGCTAAGGCAACTGCTTCTGCTATTAAGGTGCTACTTGCTGCGACAATTAATTGGTTGCAAATTTTGGTGGCTTGGCCTGTCCCTGTCTCTCCCATGCGTGTAACGCGTTGCGAAAGTACATTATAAATCAGACTTAAGCTTTGAATGATTTCGGCATTGCCCCCTGCAAAAATCACCAATGTGCCTTGTTCCGCACCCGCTGTCCCGCCAGAAACAGGTGAGTCAATCCAATGCACATTATCTTGTTGTGCTAATAATGCCAGTGTCTTGGTTTTATCCACAGATAAGCTTGAGAAATCCACAATTACTTGATTTGCAGTCCAGAATGGCTGAATTTTTTCAATCACCTGTTGTGCAGCAGAATCATCTGAGAGACAGGTTAAGATGACGGGATAGTCTGCAATGTTTTCCAGTTTTAGCGCAGTTGCACCTAAATCAATGAGCACATCACAGGCAGTTGCGGTTCTGTTCCATACAGCCACTTCAAATCCAGCTTGAAGTAATCGGGTGGCCATACGGCTGCCCATGAGTCCCATACCTAGAAATGCAATTTTTGTATTACGATCAAAACTCATTGGAATCTCTCTATCGCTTATGTATGTTGCCTAAACTTTATTGAAACTGACGTGGAACAAATTGAACTTCAGGTTGTTTATCTTTTTTACGCGCCAGTTGACTGTTTTTGCCTAATAAAAGTTTCAGTTGCCAAATTTTTTCTAAACGTAAAGATTTACGTGGTTGATGTTCCATGGCATCCAGCACTTGCTTGGCTGCGGCTAAGGCATCAGGGGAGCGTTGCAGCATTTCTTCTGCAAGGGCTTGTGCTTGTTGTAATGGCGTCTCAGACAAATGTGTGACTAAACCAATGGTTTTGGCATAGTTGGCATCGAAAATACGGGCGGTCAGGGTTAACTCTTTGGCTAAATCAAGACCAATCACTCCTTTAAGCGAGCGGCTTAAACCCATGTCTGGCACAAGTCCCCAACGACTTTCCATAATTGACATTTGGGTGTCAGGATGGGCAATACGAATATCTGCCGCCAAAGCCAATTGCATGCCTGCGCCAAAACAAAAACCTTCTAGTGCTGCAATGACAGGTACAGGCAGTTCTTGCCAAATAAGGAAGGCTTTTTGGAACAGGCTTTGTCCGGGTTTGACCAGTTCCCATGCTGCATAAGCACGGTTTTTGGGATTATTTAAATCGGCAAGATCAATGCCTGCGCTAAATACATGAGCTTCACCCGTTAAAATGACACAACGAACGCTGCGGTCTTTTTTCAGTTGATTGGCAACTTTGACCAGTTCATGAAGTAAGGCAAAGCTCATGGCATTGCGCTTCTCTGGGCGGTTTAAACTGACTGTCGCGATTCCGTTTTGTTTTTCTACACGTAATAAAGCCATGTTGGATACTCTAATTTTGCTTTGCATCGGAGCATAGCATGCACATAACACGCTTGCATGACAGCTCAGTCACATCTTTTTTCCCTGAAATTATTGCATGTGTTTATTTAAAATTGACTGAGCTGCTTGTTTCACTTGTTGCATGATGAGCTTGAGATCATCAAAGCGTTGTATCGCTTCTTGAATAAACTGTTCGTCGGCACGACGCTTTTCTTTACGTAGCGTCGAAATAAATTGTTCAAATGACCCTGAAGATTCTTGTAGATTAGGCGTGCCCACGTAGCGTGTGGCGCCGTACAAGCGATGTAAGGCATGTTCAAGCTGAGGGAAATCTTCTAACTCAATCAGTTGTTGCATTTCATCGAGTTCGGTATGGAAACTGTCAACTAACATTTTTAAAAGATCAATCGCCAGATCTTCTTTGTTGGCTGCCAGTTGTAAGCTTTGTTGCCAGTTCAGAATTTGTGGATCAAGTGCTTCAATGACGATGTTTTTTTCTACAATGGCGGCTTTATCAAAACTTTTACTGGTCCAGTGCGTCAAGATTTGAATGATTTGCTCCATTTGAATTGGTTTGGTCACATAGTCATCCATGCCGACTTTTAAAAGTTTTTGTTTCTCATCTGCCAAAGCATGTGCAGTCAGCGCAATGATGGGCAGGTGCGTTTCTTCTTCTAAGGTAGATTCTAGTGCGCGAATGGCTCGTGTGGTATCAATACCAGACATAACCGGCATTTGAATATCCATAAACACCAAGTCAAAAGGTTTTAGTTTTTGTTCCAGACGCGACTGAATAATATCAATGGCTTCCTGACCGCTTTGTGCCTTGGTGGTGGTCACATTCAGTTCAGCCAGTAGGGCTTCCAGAACAATCAAGTTGGGTAAATGGTCATCGACGGCTAAAATATGTAAGCCTTGACCATCAAAGTCTTCATGTTGCTCAGATTGGAATATGGATTGATTGCTGAGCAGTTGAATTAGGGCATTACGGCTCAGAGGTTGATACAGTGGGCGTGCACGATATTCATTTAGCATATTGGGATCGAGTGCCATTTGGTAGCCATAAACCGCAAGACTACCCGTATAGCGACTGCGGATTTCTTTCAGCATGGCTTGAGTGTCGCCACTATGATCCACAATCAGCCAAGTATTTTCTTGCTGCGATTGAATTTGGTTTAGGCGACTAAATAAATCCAGAATGGATGCGGATTCAATATGCTCGACTTGATAGTTTTCGAGATAGTGACGCAGTACATGTGCAGCCGCAGGATGTGCCAAATAAGACACCACTTTCATGTGTTCGAACTGTGGATGAACAATTTCATATTCTTCATCGACAGCAAACATGGCGGTAAACCAGAAGGTCGAACCTTTTTCGGTGGGTGCACGTTCTTGGTTGTCTTCAAAACCAATTTGACCCTGCATCAAATGCACCAATTGTTTGGAAATCGCAAGCCCTAATCCAGTGCCACCAAATTGACGTGTGACCGAAGCATCACCTTGCGAGAAGGATTCAAATAAGCGTTTGCGATCTGTTCCACTTAAGCCAATACCACTGTCTTGGACACTAAAGTGCAGTAAGCATTGTCCAATATCATCATGCTTCATGCGTACTCGAACAATGATTTCACCATCGGGGGTGAATTTGATGGCATTGGAAATCAGATTGGTCAAAATTTGCTTAAAGCGTAAGGTGTCGCCTATCACTTGTTTAGGTACGTCATCGCCATAGTAGAACGCCATATCTATATGCTTTTGCGCTGCCAGTGGCGATAACATGTCCATCACATCAAAAATGGCTTCTTCCAGATCAAAGGGGGCAGTTTCTAATTCCAGTTTGCCCGCATCAATTTTAGAGAAATCTAAAACATCATTAATCAATGCCAATAAATGGGCAGAAGATTTACGAATGGTCTGTAAATATAAATTTTGCTCGTTGCTTAAATTGCCCTGACGAAGGAGTAAATGAATAAAGCCATCAATACTGTTTAAAGGCGTTCTTAATTCATGGCTGATATTGGCAAGAAATACCGATTTTGCCTGATTGGAAGAAATCGCTTGGTCACGCGCTTGGCGGTAAGTAATGTTTTGTACTTCTAGGGTATCCAGCGTACGTCTTAAATCATCTTCAGTTTGTTCGGTATGTTCTTTTAACTCTAGAAAGCTAAAATGAAGTCGTTTTACTACATTGGCAATATCGCGTTGTAACAGTCGAAGCTCGCCCGTACTGTTAATGATCATGTGTTGATCGAGTGTGTCGGCATTCAGACGTTGTAATTGCATACGAATCTCGTACATGGGGGCAATCCAACGACGTGAATAGAAGTTTAAACACAACAGCAAGAGTAATAAGGTTAAAAGCCCCGTTGCCACCAACACAATCAGGACGCGATAGCGTGCAATTTGTAAGGGTTGATTGTCCAGTTCAATCAGCAACCAACCTTTTTGATGAGGTGATTCATTAATCTGCATGCCATAGACATGATTGCCATTGAGTTTTAATGGTCCAAAAAAATTCTTGTCTTTCGGGTATTTTGGCCAAGCTGAATATGCGTCTCCACCAATATTCAGGCGTTCAGCACCAGTATGGTCAATAATGGTGGCATGATTTAAGAGCTTTTCATTGAACATATACTGCATGGCATTTTGCGCTTGGTCATAGTGCCATGGATAGCGATTGAGCAAGTCGAGTGCCGATTCGGCCGTACTTTGGTAGCGAGTTAAAATCGCAATGGCCATTTGGCGCTGTTGCGCTTTTGCTGCATTCGATGTTTCAGATAAAACCAATGCCGTGCCTACACAAGCCAAAATCATAATAGGCACAAAAATCATGGCAATCAGTTGCCCATACGCATGATTTAAGTGTAAGCGTTTAAATAACTTTTTATTGATATTCGGCATGGCAAATGTAGTAAATTCCCTATGCTCAGCATATTAGCATGCTTTATTTGAAACTGACCGCGCTTTAATCACTTTCATGAAAAACCCTGCGAAATGGGTGCAGGACACCCTATTTTTTCATACAATACCCGCACCTCGATCAAGGTACACATAATGAGTAACACAATCCCCGATTTTCAAGCCGATGAATTTTTGTTAGACCACTATGTAGGAAAAACACCGCTGGTACGTTTACAGCGTCTAGCAAGTCACACGCAAGCTACGGTTTTAGCAAAATTAGAAGGCAATAACCCAGCGGGTTCAGTCAAAGACCGTCCAGCCTATAATATGATTATGCAGGCAGAAAAGCGTGGGAAAATTCGACCGGGGGATACCTTGATTGAAGCGACCAGTGGCAATACAGGTATTGCACTTGCCATGGTTGCGGCGATGCGGGGCTATCATATGAAATTGATTATGCCTAACAACATGAGCCAAGAACGTAAAGATGCCATGCGTGCCTATGGTGCAGAGTTAATTGAAGTGACTCAGCAGCAAGGGATGGAAGGTGCACGCGATTTGGCGTTGCAAATGCAAGCTGAAGGTAAAGGTTTGGTGCTGAATCAGTTTGGTAATCCTGACAATGTCGAAGCGCATTACCTGACCACAGGGCCAGAAATCTGGCAACAAACGGGTGGGAAAATTACCCATTTTGTCAGCTCAATGGGCACCACAGGCACCATTATGGGCGTGTCGAAATACCTAAAAGAACAAAATCCTGAGATTCAAATTGTGGGTTTACAGCCAGAAGATGGTTCGAGCATTGCGGGAATTCGTCGTTGGCCACAGGAATATTTACCGACTATTTTTGATCGTAGCCGCGTTGATCGTATTATGGATATTCCGCAAATTGAAGCGGAAAAAACCATGCGTAAACTGGCACAAAAAGAAGGCATTAGTGCGGGGACATCTTCAGGTGGTGCGGTGTGGGCATCCTTACGTATTGCAGAAGAAAATCCAGATGCGGTCATTGTCTGCATTATCTGTGACCGTGGTGACCGTTATTTATCGACAGGTTTGTTTTCGGTACAAGATCCTGAATAATTTAAGCTCCATTATAGAGACTGAAGATGCGTTTACCTGTTCTCGTTTTTGATATTGAAACCATGACGGACTTAAAGTCTGGGTCGCATCTTTACGGTCTAGATTTACCTGAGCCAGATTTAGAGCAAGCATTGATCAAGTTGCGTCGTCAAGAGTCTGGCATGGATTTTCAGCGCTTGCCCTTGCATGAAATTGTCTGTATTTCGGGTTTATGGGTCGATGAATTAGGGGCGATGAAACTGTTTTCATTTAGTCGAGAGCAGTATTCAGAAGCTGAAATTTTAAAGAAGTTTCTCTCCATTTTTGATAAGAAGCATCCGACGCTGGTTAGTTGGAATGGTTCACAGTTTGATCTTCCTGTGATTTTGTTCCGTGCTATGTATCATGGATTATCTGCATCGAGTTTGTTCGATCAGGGTGAGATTGATCATCAGAAGAAGTATAATAACTACCAGAACCGTTACCATCATCGTCATGTTGATTTAATGGATGTAATGGCCATGTTTAATTTGCGTCATTTCCAGAAATTGGATGATGCCGCTCATTTATTGGGTTTTCCTGGTAAGCGTGGTGACGGAAGTTATCATGTCCCCGAATATGTTCGGTTACAACAATGGCAGGATTTAACTGGCTATTGTGAAGGTGATGTATTAAATACATGGCTGATCTATTTACGCTGGTTGTTATTAAAAGGTCAATTGCAACTAGAAGAGCATCGCGCTTGGATACAGGCCAGCATTCAGTTGCTACAGATTCACCCACAACATACTGATTTTCTAGAAATTTGGCGTAAAACGTCACAACAGACAGAATTTACAACATCCGATTTTCACCATTTAAACTAGGTTTTCATGAAGCATCGTAAGCATACCCGTCCAAGTCAGCAACCGATTTATACTTTTCAGGTTGAGACACTTTCGCATGAGGGACGAGGGATTGCCCATTATGGTACAGATGCCGCACACCCTGTCGAAAAACACGGCAAAAAAGTTTTTATTGCTCAGGCATTACCTGGTGAAACGGTTCGTGCCAGAATTACACACAGCAATAAGCGTTTAGAAGAAGCAGATTGTGTTGAAGTCTTGGGCACACCATCGACACTAAGGGTGAAGCCAGCTTGTCCGCATTTTAATGTCTGTGGTGGTTGTAGCTTGCAGCATATTGAGAAAGATGAGCAGATTCGTTTTAAACAGGATGTGCTGAAATCACATTTACAGCATTTTGCAGGCTTACAGCCAGAACAGTGGTTGGCGCCCATTCGCTCTTTACGAGAAGATTACCGCCGTAAAGCCCGTATTGGCGTACGTTATTTCCCACAGCGTGATCAACTTGTGGTGGGATTTCGTGAAAAGCAAAGTAATAAATTGACTTCAATTGATCGTTGTTTAGTGCTTGATCAGGCTTTTGGTTCGATTACGCGTTTAAAACAGTTACTCCAAAGTCTAACAGCCAAAGCCACGATTGGGCATATAGAATTAGCAATGGGAGATCAGGAGATTGCCTTACTGATTCGCCATACAGAAAAATTATCGGACCATGATGTCAACCAATTAAAACAGTTTACGTTACAGAAACAATGGCAATTGTATTTACAGCCCGCAGGTCCAGACAGTGTACAGCGTGTGGATCAGGCACAGGCTGAAATGCGTTTACATTATACTTTAACTGACTTTGATGTGAATTTTAGCTTTAGTCCACTGGATTTTACTCAGGTGAACTCAACTGTAAATCCGCAAATGGTCAAGCTGGCATGTGAATTGCTTCAACTGCAACAAGGTGATCGCGTTTTAGATCTCTTTTGTGGACTTGGCAACTTTTCTTTACCGCTCGCACGTTGTGTAGGACCAACAGGACAGGTGATTGCGGTTGAAGGAAGTGATGAAATGGTACAACGAGGTCAGGACAATGCGCGTCGCAATGCCATGACCAATATTGAATTCTTTTCACAAGATTTAACAAAAGATTTTTCGCATCATTCTTGGGCAAAACAGGGATTTGATGCATTATTGATAGACCCTCCACGTTCAGGCGCGGAAGAGGTAATGCATTATGTTCCTAAATTTAATGCAAAAAAAATCGTTTATGTATCATGTAATCCAGCAACATTGGCAAGGGATGCAGGTGTTTTGGCACAATATGGCTATCGATTAAAAAAGGCGGGTGTGATGGATATGTTTACGCATACTGAACATGTCGAATCAATTGCCTTATTTGAGCAAGAAAAAGAGATAAACGATTTATAATATGAATGATCATTTCGTAGGAGAAGGGTATGGTCACAGTACGTGAGCAATTGCCTGGACGACTCAATGAGTTGTCTGAGGAAGCGACTGTAGAGCATGCCGAACAAGCTCAACTCGATTTAGCCGAATGGTTAGATCGAGTACGCAGCATTTTAGACGGGGCAGCGCTCAAGCAACTCGAAGAAGTTGCAAAAGAGACTCTGCAAAAAGAGTTAGAATCCACCATAAATCATCGATCGAGCACCTTTTATACAGGGATCGAGATGGCCGATATTTTGGCGCATTTACACGTCGATGAAGATACCTTATCTGCCGCAATGTTGTACCGCAGTGTCCGTGAAGGACTCATGAGCATTGATTTTGTCCGTCAGCATTTTGGTGAGCAGGTGTTTAGCTTGGTAAAAGGAACCCTGTCTATGGGTAAACTTTCCGAGTTGATTGAACAAAATAAACGCTTAGAAGATCATTTTAATAATGATCAGCGTGAACATTTGACGGGCATCTATAAGATGCTGATTTCAGTCACGGAAGATGTTCGGGTTGTACTCATCAAGCTGGCAGAACGTACCTATGCCTTACGTGAATTGGCAAAATCATCACGTGAGCGTCAGGAACGTGTCGCACGAGAAATTTTGACCATCTATTCTCCATTGGCACATCGCTTGGGGATTGCACAGTTAAAGTGGGAACTGGAAGATTTAGCTTTCCGTTATTTGGCGCCAGAACGTTATAAAGAAATTGCGTCATTACTGAATGAAAAGCGTCTAGAACGAGAACACTATATTCAGTTTGTGATTGATAAGCTCAAGAATGAGTTAGCCGATCATGGTATTGAAGCTGAAATTAATGGGCGGGTGAAACACATCTATTCGATTTATCGGAAGATGAAAAGTAAAAACCTGAGCTTTGATCAACTTTATGATATTCGTGCCGTGCGGGTATTGGTGAAGTCGGTTCCTGAATGCTATCACTCATTGGGGATCGTGCATCAAATTTGGCGTCATATTCCACATCAATTTGATGACTATATTACCAATCCGAAAGCCAATGGATATCGTTCTTTACACACAGCGGTGATTGCCGAAAACAAATCACTGGAAGTACAAATCCGTACCCGCGACATGCATGAAGAAGCAGAGTTGGGCGTGTGTTCGCACTTTAACTATAAAGAAGGCGCGAAAACCACTGATCGCTCCTTCAATCATCGTTTGCATTCATTGCGCGCCGTGTTAGAACACTTCCAAGAGCGTAATGATGCCAGTGCGCATAAAGAAGATGAAGATTCTGAAAACTTTGAACAGATTCAAGAGTTTGAAGACTTTGAAAAAATCTATGTGTTTAGTCGCGATGGGGATATTAAGGAGTTGCCACGCGGTTCGACGGTGCTGGATTTTGCGTACCATGTCCATACCGAAGTAGGCAACAAGTGCTATGCTGCACGTGTGAACCAACGTTATGTGCCACTGACCTACACCTTGAAAACAGGTGAGCAAGTTGAGATTTTAACCAAAAAAGATCGTGAACCGAATCGTGACTGGTTGGTGAATTCTTTAGGTTATATCCGAACAGCACGTGCCCGCGATAAATTACGTCATTGGTTCCGTCAGCAAGATCGCAGTAAAAACCTAGAAATTGGTCGTGACATTCTCAACAAAGAATTATCACGTCTGGCGATTCATCCCAAAAGTATCGATTTAAGTGACTACTGTAATCACTTTAATGTGAAAACAGGGGATGACATTCTGATCAACTTGGTCAGTGGTGATATTAGCCTACATGCCTTGATGAATCAGGTGAATCGTCATATGCATCTGGATCAGGATGAACCTGAACTGGTGCTTAAACCTGCTCTGAATCCACGTGCCAGTCATACGCTGTCAGCACATGGGATTTTGATCGATGGCTTAGATAATGTGGAATTGCATGTTGCACAATGCTGTCAACCTGTCCATGGTGAGTCGATTGGCGGGTATATCACCTTAAATCGTGGGGTCAGTATTCATAAGGTCGCGTGTCCTGACTATGTCCGTATGATTGGTCAAGAACCTGAACGTGCTGTGGAAGCCGACTGGGAAATGCAACCCACACGTGGTCAAAGTGTACAGATTGTGGTGGAAGCCTATGACCGCCGTGGTTTGTTGAAAGATTTAACTCAAGTGATTTTCTCGGACCAAATCAATATTCGTCAGGTAAACACCATTTCTGAAGCAGATGGTATTGCCAATATGAAATTGTTGATTGAGGTGAAAGGTTTGGCACAATTGTCGCGTTTGTTGGCACGATTGGAGCAGCAACCAGGCATCATTAGTGCGCGCCGCTTAATTCAAGGCAATTAAGCGAATTAAAAAGCCTGCCTAGAGCAGGCTTTTTTATATACGTGGTTTATAAGAAAGATTGAAGAGAGTAAGCAATGGAACAACTATTGGCGGTCATGCAAGAATTACGTGAAAAATGTCCGTGGGATCAAAAGCAAACGCCCAATAGTTTAACGTCTTATGCGATTGAAGAAGCTTATGAAGTTGAGGCTGCAATTCGTTCTGGTGATATTCAACATATTAAAGAAGAACTGGGTGATTTGTTGCTCCAAGTAGTTTTTCAATCCCAAATGTACAGCGAGCAAGAGGCATTTAATTTTCAGGATGTGGTGCAAGGGATTACTGAAAAACTGATTCGCCGTCATCCACATGTATTTCAGGCGGAACAATTCAATCAGCTCGATGCAGAACAGGTATCTTCATTGTGGAAGCAAATTAAACAGCAAGAAAAACAAGGTAAGCCACAATCTCGTTTGGATCAAATTAAGCATGGTCCAACTTTACAACAAGCAGAGCAAATCCAAAAAAATGCGGCGCATATTGGTTTCGATTTTGCCAATGTGAAAGATGCTTATGCCAAATTAGAAGAAGAATTAAATGAATTACAGCAAGCAATCAAGCAACAAAACTCAGACGAAATAGAAGCTGAATTGGGAGATTGTTTATTCTCTTTGGTCAATGTTGGACGTAAACTAGGCGTCAATAATGAAATCGCCCTGTTAGGAACGATTGATAAATTTAGAACACGCTTTGCTTACATTGAAAATCAAGCCCAATTGCAAAACAAAACCGTAGAGCAATTATCCTTGATGGAAATGGACCAATTGTGGGAGCAGGCGAAAAACATATGACTTTATAATAAATACAGGCAACTTATGCAGCTGAATTTTAACGCTATTCGATTATTGCGAATATTGACACTTTTCACGTTCCTGATTTTTGGACTAGATCGTGTAAATGCGCAAAACTTTGATCAACAGTACTTGAATTGGAAAGCACAACAACAAGCCCAAGATGCTCGACTGGGTTCATCACGTACCGATGCAAACTATTATTTGTCAAAACCCAGTTTAAATACGGTATCGGGCAATAAAATACGCTTGAATAGTGCAACATCAGAACAATTGCAGCAGCTTTCAGGTATCGGTGAGAAAAAAGCCGAAGCGATTTTGCAGTATCGGCAACAGCATGGAAAGTTCAAAACTATTGATGAGTTACAGCAGATTAAAGGTATTGGACCGAAGCTCTTGCAAAAAAATAAAGACCGCTTAGCACTCTAGACTTGGGTTTTGCAGGATTGATATGCAATATTCGGTCATGCGTAGAGATAATCAAATTGCCCTTTGATTGTGTTAGAGATATGATTAGCACCATCTTAGATATTTTACGTTCAGGCGTAGGAGACAGCGTCTTTTGCAAACTTTGCGCGCGTCAAAATGTGGTTTATCCACCGCTCAACTACCTGCTTCAATTCTTGATGTAATTGATGCCCTAACCAAAGCGGGCTACGAGGCTTATATCGTAGGGGGCGGTGTTCGCGATTTAATGCTAGGCCTTAATCCGAAGGATTATGATGCCGTGACCAATGCCACACCCTCACAAATTAAAGAAGTGTTCGGCCGTCGTTGCCGTATTATCGGTCGTCGTTTTGAGTTGGCTCATGTCTATTCTGGGCGTGAACTGATTGAAGTGGCGACGTTCCGAGCACCACCAAAAAAAGCAGTGACTTCCGCTGCGGGTATGATCCTGCGTGATAATAATTGGGGCTCGATAGAGCAAGACTTTTCTCGTCGTGATTTTTCTATCAATGCACTTTATTATCAACCCCGTAAAGCGATTGTGCTCGACTTTTGTAATGCCGTAGAAGATGTTCAAAGTCGTACTTTACGCTTACTTGGCGATCCTCAATTACGTTTTGAGGAAGACCCAGTGCGAATGCTGCGTGCGTTGCGTTTTTCTGCCAAATTAAAATTTAGTATTGATCCAAAAATTTTAGAAATTTTTACACCTGAGCGTACACAGCTTTTGCGTGATGTCTCACCGCATCGTCTTTATGATGAATCACAAAAATTATTTACCATGGGGCATTTGTACCAAGTGCTCCCAATGTTGATTGATTTTGGCATTTGGCATCAACTTTTTGCAGAGATTCGCCCTGAAATCACACCATTTATTGAGCGTGCTGCGAAAAATACCGATCAGCGAATTCAAATTGGTAAAACCATTAATCCTGCATTTTTCTATGCAGTGTTGCTATGGAAACCTTTTTTAGAGCGTTGTGATTTTTACTTGAAAAAAGGTATAGTCGCTGCAGAAGCACGCGCTCAAGCGGGACTGGATGTGCTCAAGCGTCAAGCGACACGTACTGTGATTCCGCGTTTTGCCGAAACCTTTATTCGTGAAGTATGGGAAATGCAAACCCGATTGTTGAACCCGAAACCTCAACAAATTGAAGCATTGTCTAACCATGCGCGCTTCCGTGCAGGCTTTGACTTTTTATTGTTGCGTGAAAAAGCAGGCGATAATACCACGCAATCTATGGGCAGTTGGTGGGATGCTTATCAACTGATGTCTACGGACGAAAAAGAGCGTGCGATCGGTCAATATAACCGGCAACGTGCCAAAACACGTCGTAAAGTTGCTCAAGAAGAACCAGCGGAAACCAAGATTGCAGTTGATATTGAACCTTTGGTGCAAGAGCAAGAGCCACGTAGTCGTCGAAGCCGAAAAGCCAAAACTACAGAAACTGCTTCTCGAACGACAACTCATAACACCTCTGAATTGAATCATGATCATCCTATTTTAAAGAGAAAACGGGTAAAACGTGATTTAAACCAAGTCGTTTTTGGACCAACCCAATGAAGATTGTGAGCTATATCGGCTTGGGGAGTAATTTGGGCGATTCGCGCCAAATTTTGACCGAAGCCATTCAGAAGTTAGCAACATTGGGTGTTGTAAGCGTATCTAAATTGTATCAAAGTCCACCCATGGGGCCTCAAGATCAACCACATTATTTTAATGCGGTGGCTCGCTTGGAAACTGACTTGACTGCTTTGACATTGTTGGATCAATTACAACAATTTGAGCAGGATGCAGGGCGGGTTCGTCTGCGTCGTTGGGGAGAGCGTACTTTAGATCTAGATTTGTTGCTGTATGGTGATGAACAGATTCAACATGAGCGTTTGACCATTCCACATGTTGGAATTTTAGAACGTGATTTTGTGGTTATTCCATTATTGGACTTAGACCCAAATTTACACATTCAGGGACACCGATTAGATCGCCTTGATTTATTACAGCACACCACATTAACTGAAGTGGCTGATCAGCATTGGGCCAATATTTAATAACAAAGGTATGTTCTAGGAACTTCTAGAGAGGAACATCTCATGATTAGTCTGAGTGACTTAAGACAATTTAAACAAGATGGACGTAAGTTTTCATGCCTAACTTGCTACGATGCGAGCATGGCAAAAGCAATGGAGCTTGCTGAAGTCGATACGATTTTAATTGGTGACTCTTTAGGGATGGCGATTCAAGGTCGTGATTCAACTTTACCTGTAACCGTTGAAGACATGGCTTATCACACTGCGGCTGTGCGCCGTGGTAATCAACATGCGTTGATTATGACTGACTTACCATTTATGTCTTATGCAACGCTGAATGATGCATTGGTGAATGCGAAAACCGTGATGCAAGCAGGCGCGCAGATGGTCAAAGTTGAAGGCGGTGCTTGGTTAAGTGAAACTGTAGAAGTATTGACCCGAAATGGTATTCCTGTCTGTGTTCATTTGGGCTTAACCCCTCAATCAGTCCATGTTTTAGGTGGTTATAAGCTGCAAGCGCGTTCACGTGAAGCCGCAGATAAATTACTGGCAGATTGCCAAGCTGTGGTTGATGCAGGTGCTGCGGTATTGTTACTCGAATGTGTGCCTGCACAATTGGGTCAAGAAGTGACGGCTCGCTTTCCGCACATTCCTGTGATTGGTATTGGTGCAGGTGTTGAAACAGATGGACAAGTTTTAGTTGTACAAGATATGCTCGGTTTAACGTTTGGACGCGTAGCCAAATTCGTGCGTAATTTTATGAAAGAGCAAGCCGGGGAAACTGCAATTCTAGATGCATTTAAGGCATACCATGCCGCTGTGCTCGATCAATCATTCCCAGCAAAAGAACATACTTTTCAAGTAGAGCTGTAATATGAAAACTGAAACGACGATACAAGGCTTAGCAGGATCACTGCAACCAGCTCGTACTGCGCGAAAAATTATCGGCTTTGTTCCGACTATGGGGAATTTACATCAAGGACATTTGAACCTTGTACGTGAAGCACGCAAACTTTGTGATGTGGTTGTGGTTAGTATCTTTGTGAATCCGATTCAATTTGGACCCAATGAAGATTTTGATAATTACCCACGGACATTAGATCAAGACAGTCAGCTTTTGGCAGATGTTGGTTGTGACATTATTTTTGCACCATCGGTCGAGCAAATGTATGGTAAGCAGCCACGTTTAACCAATATTAGTGTCTCAGAAATTACCAATGATTTGTGTGGTAAACAACGTCCTGGTCATTTTGATGGCGTGGCAGTCGTTGTGACTAAGCTATTTAATATTGTACAGCCGAATTATGCTTTTTTTGGTCAGAAAGACTTTCAACAGTTGGCGGTGATTCGTCAATTGGTGCGTGATTTAAATATTCCGTTGGAAGTGATTGGTGTACCAATTGCACGTGCAGAAGATGGTTTGGCATTAAGTTCGCGTAATGGTTATTTAACTGAAGAGCAACGTAAAATTGCGCCAAGCATTTTTCAAAATTTGAAACATGCAGCAGCAGAATTGCAGCAAGGCACTGATTTAACAGAAGTGTTAGCGAATATTAAAACGTCGTTGACAGAAGCAGGTCTAGTTGTGGACTATGTAGAAGCGCGTACACCACAATTACAAGGTATTGATCAATTTAATCAGGATCTTGTTTTGTTTGTTGCGGCAAAATTGGGCACAACCCGACTCATCGATAATTTGCAGGTTAAGCATACTGCATCATAAAAGCCAAGGAATAGCTTTGCCATGAAGCGCATTTTGATTGTGACAGGACAATCTGGTTCAGGTAAGTCATCTGCATTGCAGGTACTGGAAGATTTAGGTTATTACTGCATTGATAATTTGCCTTTGGCATTGCTGCCAGAGATTGTGGCGAAACTGGATCGTGAAAATAATCTCGAACAATTGGCCTTAGGGGTGGATGTTCGGAGTACTCGTGCGGATTTGCAGGAGTTTGATCATGTTTTTGAACAATTATTAAGACATGGGGCGGTCGATATTATTTATTTGACCACGCGGGATCAGGAGTTAATTGCACGATTTAGTGCTTCACGTCGCCCGCATCCATTGTCGAATCGTTTTAAAAGTTTGAATGAGTGTATTCAGGAAGAAAAAACATTATTACTTCCGATACAATTACGCTCTACAGTACATATTGATACAACTGATAAAAGTGTGCATGATTTGAAGCATACTTTATTGTCTAAACTTGGACAGTCCGATAACTTAATTGTAATTTTGCAGTCATTTGGCTATAAACATGGCATTCCTTTAGATGCTGACTATGTCTTTGATGTGCGTCATTTACCGAATCCGCATTGGGATTTGGAGTTGCGGAAATATTCTGGTTTAGATGTACCAGTACAAAAATTTTTGGAACAAAGCCCGCAGTCCAATGAAATGTTTAAAGACATTTATCATTTTTTGGACAAGTGGTTACCTGCATTTGCCGAGGGGCATCGTCACTATATGACGGTCTCCATCGGCTGTACAGGTGGACAGCATCGTTCTGTTTATATTGTGGATAGACTCAAAAAAGCGCTTGAAGCGAATTGGTCTATTCAGGTCCTACATCGAGAAATGAAGCATTGGTCATGATTGACACAACTGTTGACGTAATTAATAAACTAGGGTTACATGCGCGTGCATCTGGCAAACTCATTGAAGTAACCACCAAATTCAAATCATCTATTCAGATTGGAAAAGGTGATAAATTAGTCGATGCGAAAAACATTATGTCTTTACTGATGCTTGGCGCAGGTAAAGGCACCACTTTACGTTTAGTGATTGAAGGCGCAGATCAGGAAAAAGCCCTATCTGAAGTTCAAGCACTATTTGCAGCAAAATTTTACGAGGCAGATTAATCGTGGCACGTCGACCGAACCGTTTTACTGACGAAGACTTTGAATCTTTAGAAGGACGTGCAAGTAAAACTGAACAGAAAAAAGCCGTACAACGTATGGCATCTTTAGGTTCTCAACTTGCAGAGTTGAACACTAAACAAATTCAAAACTTACCTGTTGAAGAGCGTTTGATTGAAGCACTTTTGGATGTGAAACTGATTACATCAAATGAAGCTCGTCGCCGCCAATTTTTACGCATTGGTAAGTTGTTGCGTAATGAAGATGAAACTGTGATTTTATCTTATTTGACACCGCAACAAGGCGCGAAAAAAACTGCTCAATTGCAGCGTTGGGTCGATCGTATGATCAAAGATGGTGATGTGGTCATTAATGAGTTTTCAAAAACGTATAATGCCGCGGAACGTCATACCATTCGTCAGCACATATTGCGTATCCACCGTGATATGAAACAGCAGGCTGATGAGGAGCAACTTAAAGCTTCGCGTTTGAAGTTGTTTAACTACGTTCAGCAAGTGGCTTTAATTTCAGATAATTAAGTCATTTAGACATAAAAACGCGACCGTTAAGGTCGCTTTTTTATGTGAGGACATTTGTCCGTGCGGTCTACTGAGTGCTTAACTAAACTCGCCCGTTGTACGCTCTTTGGCCCAGTCGCGCAGGACAAATTTTTGTAGCTTGCCTGTCGAAGTTTTTGGAATTTCCGTAATCACCACATCTTTAGGGACTTTAAAGCGTGCCAGATGTTGCTTACAGAATTCAATGATTTCCTCTGGGGTAGTTTCTTTGCCTGCTTTGAGCTCGATAAAGGCGCAAGGGACTTCTTGCCAACGCGGATCAGGTTTGGCAACCACCGCAGCCGTTAAAATGGCGGGATGTCGATACAAGACTTCTTCCACTTCTAAAGAAGAGATATTTTCACCGCCTGAAATAATGACATCTTTGGAGCGGTCGGTAATTTTGGCATAACCATCAGGTTGGCAAACTGCCAAATCACCTGTATGGAACCATCCACCTTTAAACGCTTCTGCTGTGGCTTCAGGGTTTTTTAGATAGCCTTTCATGACAATATTGCCACGGAACATGATCTCACCCATGGTTGTGCCATCTTTAGGCACAGGTTCTAAGGTTTCTGGATCAAGTACTTTCATACCATCTTGCAGCGGATAAGGAACACCTTGACGCGAATGCAGTTGTGCTTGTTCTTGAATACTTAATTCACTCCAGCCTGCTTGAGACGCACAAAGGGCAGAAGGCCCATAAGTTTCCGTGAGACCGTAGACATGTGTGACATTAATGCCAATATTACGCATCCCTTCAATAATCGCAGCAGGGGGCGCTGCACCTGCCACCATGACTTCGACGCGATGTTCAAACTTAATTTGTTTCTGTTCTGGAGTATTAATTAACATCGATAACACAATCGGTGCGCCACAGAAATAATCCACTTTATGCACTGCAATTAAGTTAAAGATCAATTCAGGGTCAACTTTACGTAAGCAAATGTTAGTACCGCCATTGGCAGCCATGGTCCAGGCAAAACACCAACCATTGCAATGGAACAGCGGTAAAGTCCATAGGTAGGTGGCACGTGGTGTCATACCGCAAGCGATGATATTACTGGCCGCATTAATGTATGCTCCGCGATGGTGATAAACCACGCCTTTAGGATTGCCTGTCGTACCCGAAGTATAGTTCAGGCTAATGGCATCCCATTCATCACTAGGTAAATGCCATTCAAACTCGGCATCGCCTTCTGCGAGCCAGTCTTCATATTCAATTTGACCAATCGGAGTGGAAAAACATTGTTCGTATTCTTCATCATCCACATCAATCACATAAATTGGCTGTGAAACTAAACTTAAAGCTTCTTTGGCAAGTGGTGCGAATTCAGGGTCAACTAAAAGTACCTTGGTTTCAGCATGTTCTAGCATAAATGCGATGGTTTTGGCATCTAAGCGTGTATTCAGGGTATTTAATACGGCACCAATCATCGGCACTGCGAAGTGGGCTTCAAGCATGGCTGGAATATTGGGTAACAGTACTGAAACTGTATCATTTTTACCGATGCCTAATTTTTGTAACTGCTGTGCAAATTGGCGGCAACGATTGTAGGTTTCACGCCAACTGATACGTCGCTTACCGTGAATGATTGCATCTTGATGCGGGTAAATATAAGCGGCACGTTCCAAATAGCGCAGTGGTGAAAGTGCAACAAAATTGGCTGGGGTGCGCGGTAGTTCATCGTAGGCAGCAACCATCTAACAACTCCATGTATATTTATTATCATCGATGCTTTAAAGATAAGCATTTCAAGTTGGACTTGCATTTATGCTTTAGTCGAGGGGTTACTTTTTTATAAAGTAATGAATTTTATGTAAAAATATTCAATAGTTGGTGTTTTTTGAATCTTTGTTCATAAATGTGATTAAATTCAAATATATATGAAAAAGTAGAATGTGTGTTTGTTTTTTAATCTCATTTGTCAATGCAGAAAACTATAGCGAATAAAAATATATGAATGACATCAAGATTGAAAATCATTCTAAAAGGTTCAAATGCATAAAAAATGACAATTTTTTGATTGGGATAAGATTTATCGAGTTAAAAGGTTTTATCCAACCCTGAACCCGTGTAAAATTCTTAGCAGTTTTTATCCACCGTTTTTATCTTTTGAGGTTTTACCTCGATCATAATCTCGCGGTGACATGCTCCATGGTACGGGGCATCACTCCTTAAGGATTTTTTTTATGCCAATTATCACTTTGCCAAATGGCGATCAAAAACAATTTGATCAAGCCGTATCTGTGATGGACGTTGCACTGAGCATCGGTCCGGGTCTTGCTAAAAATACAGTTGCAGGAAAAGTCGATGGTCGCTTAGTCGACGCATCTGACCTAATTACCACGGATGCAAGCCTTCAAATTATTACGCCTAAAGACGAAGAAGGTGTCGAAATTATTCGTCACTCTTGCGCTCACTTGGTGGGACATGCAGTTAAGCAATTGTTCCCTGAAGCGAAAATGGTGATTGGTCCAGTCATTGAAGATGGCTTCTATTACGATATTTTCAGTGCAAAGCCATTTACGCCAGAAGACATGGCTGCCATCGAAGAGCGTATGAAAAAGCTCATCGACCAAGATTATGATGTCATTAAAAAAATGACCCCACGCGATGAGGTGATTGCAGAATTCACAGCGCGTGGTGAAGATTATAAATTACGCTTGATTGCAGACATGCCAAATGAAACTCAAATGGGCTTGTACTACCATCAAGACTATTTGGACATGTGTCGCGGTCCACACGTACCAAATACTAAATTTTTAAAAGCATTCAAGCTGACTAAAATGTCAGGCGCTTATTGGCGTGGGGATGCAAAGAATGAACAGTTACAACGTATTTATGGTACGGCGTGGGCGGATAAGAAACAGCTTGCGGCTTATATCAAGCGTATTGAAGAAGCTGAAAAGCGTGACCACCGTAAAATTGGTAAAGCTTTAGACTTGTTCCATATGCAAGAAGAAGCACCGGGGATGGTGTTTTGGCATCCAAATGGTTGGACCATTTATCAAGTGCTTGAACAATACATGCGTAAAGTTCAGCAAGACAATGGTTATCTCGAAATTAAAACACCACAAATCGTAGACTTTACGTTGTGGGAAAAATCAGGTCATGCGGCAAACTACGCAGACAACATGTTTACGACCCATTCTGAAAGTCGTAACTACGCTGTGAAGCCAATGAACTGCCCATGTCACGTGCAAGTGTTTAACCAAGGTTTGAAGTCTTACCGTGATTTGCCAATTCGTTTAGCAGAGTTTGGTTCGTGTCATCGTAATGAGCCATCAGGTTCATTGCACGGTATTATGCGTGTACGTGGCTTTACCCAAGATGATGCACACATCTTCTGTACCAAAGAACAAATTGGTAAAGAGGTTGCTGACTTTATTAAACTGACTTTAGATGTTTATAAAGACTTTGGTTTCGAAGACGTGCAAATGAAATTGTCTACACGCCCAGAAAAACGCGTGGGTGATGATGCACTTTGGGATATGGCGGAAAAATCTTTAGCAGATGCTTTGGATGCAGCGGGTCTTGCTTGGGAGTTACAACCAGGTGAAGGGGCATTCTACGGTCCGAAAATTGAATTCTCGTTGAAAGACTGCTTAGGTCGAGTATGGCAATGTGGTACAATCCAATGTGACTTCAATTTGCCAGAACGTTTAGATGCCTCATATGTCACTGAAGATAATGACCGTGATCAACCTGTAATGTTGCATCGTGCAATTCTTGGTAGTTTTGAACGTTTTATTGGTATACTTATTGAACACTATGCGGGCTTTATGCCACCTTGGTTAACACCAATCCAAGCATGTGTGATGAACATTACCGATTCGCAAGCCGAAGCTTGTGAGTCTGTCGTTGCGAAACTTAAAGAAAACGGTCTCCGTGCGATTTCAGACTTGAGAAATGAGAAAATCGGCTTTAAGATTCGTGAACGTACATTAGAGCGTATTCCTTACTTATTGGTCCTTGGAGACCGTGAAGTAGAGGAAGGTACTGTAAACGTCCGTACCCGCTCTGGAAAAAATTTGGGTACTATGTCAATCGACGCTTTCGTTGACTTAGTAAAAGCAGCCGTTGCCGAACGCGGCCGGTACATTGTGGAGTAACAGCGATTAAACAGCCTGACCGTAATCAACAGGGCGGTAACAAATCAAACCGTCCTGCTTTGAATGATGAAATTCGTGCGAAAGAAGTTCGTCTTGTAGACGAAAATGGTGAGCAAAAAGGTATTGTAAGCTTGGCAGATGCATTGCGCGCTGCTGAAAGTGTTGAGCTTGATCTGGTTGAGATCGTAGCAAACGCTGAACCGCCTGTTTGTAAAATCATGGACTTCAACAAGCATTTGTTTGATCTAAAGCAAAAGCAGAAAGAAGCGAAGAAAAAACAGCATCAAGTACAGGTGAAAGAAATCAAACTCCGCCCTGGTACTGATGTTGGTGATTACAACGTAAAATTACGTGCAATTATCAAGTTCCTTGAAGAAGGCAATAAGGTAAAAATCACATTACGCTTCCGTGGTCGTGAAATGGCTCACCAACAGTTAGGTTTGGCTCAATTACAGAAAATTGAAACAGATGTGGCTGAATTTGGTATTGTAGAGCAAGCACCAAAGATGGAAGGTCGTCAAATGGGTATGTTACTTGGTCCTAAAAAGAAAAAGTAATGATCCATTGATCTTAAAAAGCACTGCCTATGCAGTGCTTTTTTTATTGCAACATGAAGAGAAGATTGCTAACCAATTTGATTATGACCTGATAAAGTTGCTTGCAAAGAGGATAAGCCTTCTATCTCAAGTCCAATCTGAATATTCCTAAAGTTAGCATTACTTAAGCTTTGTATATGTTCATCTTTGGTCATATACAGTTCGAGATTCTTCATATTTCCATCAGGTTGAGCCAAGTGATCTGTAATGAAGTAAGAGCCATTGGGTTGGATGACTTGTTGTGCAATACTTTTATGAAAATCACAGGCGTATGCTTTATGGCGAAGTTCATGTAAAGCTTGATGAATCACGATATAGTCAAAGCGTTGACCATTGAGTACTGTATACCAATCCTGTTGTTTAAAGTCAGCTAGGATGAAATCTACGGACTTATGGGGAATAGCCGCTAAGCGTTGTTTGGCTAAGTTATGCATAGCTGCTGAAAAATCGACGGCTGTATAATTAATACTAGGTCGTCTACTTAAGAGCTCATATGCAAAGAAACCAGGGCCAGAGCCTAATTCTAAAATACGAATATCTTGTTTAAGGTCGGCTAAAATTTGAGATACATAATAAGCAAAAAACTGTTGTCGATAAGGTCGCTTAAAGTTGGCTTCATTTGCCCACTGTATTGCATGAAGTGAGTCTTGTAAGTTGATTGGGCTAGGAATATCTATGATTTTATGCATTTGTGTAGCGTGTTTTTATATGAATAAGTGCTAAACAGTTTATAAAATTACATCAAAATAATCATGTTTAATTATGCTATGGTGTATCCCAAAGAAGTGAATAAACAAAGGAAATAACAATGATCGACTTGTATTATTGGGGCACACCCAACGGTCATAAAATTACGATTGCTTTAGAAGAAATGGGTTTGGAATATCAAATTTTCCCAGTCAATATTTCAGAGAATGATCAATTCCAGCCTGATTTTTTACGGATCTCGCCAAACAATAAAATTCCTGCCATCGTTGATCAAGATGGACCGAAGGGTGAACCGATATCGGTATTTGAATCAGGCGCGATCTTGCAATATTTAGGTCGAAAAACAGGCTTGTATTATCCAACAGATGAACAAGAGCGCGTTGAAGTGGAGCAGTGGTTGATGTGGCAGATGGGCGGTTTAGGGCCAATGTTAGGGCAAAACCATCATTTTAGTCGTTTTGCACCTGAACGAATTCCATATGCGACAGAACGTTATGTGAATGAAACTAAACGTTTATACGGTGTATTGAATAAACAGTTGATCGGTCAAAAATATGTGGCTGGAGAATATTCGATTGCAGACATGGCAATATTACCGTGGATTTTGCGCTACGAGTGGCAGCAGATTCAATTAGAAGATTATCCTTATGTGAAAGAATATGTCGAGCGTTTGACCGCACGTCCAGCCGTCCAGAAGGCTTTAGTAATTAAAGTTTAAAGTTTGGGGTAGATGGTTTGAAAGCGATCTACCTCCACAAAATTTATATTCCTAACAGGCTTAAATTTATATATTTTGGATTTATGTTTCTCTGTTCATGCGTCTTTTGAATGATAAAGTAAATCGCCATTTAGAGTGATGAACCAGTTATAAAATAGTTCACACATGTTTGTCTTGGGTGTGTGATTTCCGTAAGATTGCCATGAATTCAGTCCTTAATTTTTGATTTTGATTAACTTCCCTAAAGCTTATGCGTGGCATCAACGATGTTTTGAGAGTGATTCTCCTGTGAGGGAATAAATCTATCAACAAAGTCTTTTGTATATTTTGATTTTCTTAAGAAAGAGTATTTTTCTATTTAAAATACAGCTACGGTAATTAAAGCTGTTCCACCTGCTGTTTGAGGATACAAATTGGGTTAAAAGCTTCAGGGGAATTTTATTTCCTCCGAATCGTTGTTCCATTTATCCACGTGTTCTTCCTTTATTTTGTGTTCGTATCATTGATGGGGGATATCCTTTCTTAGGCTGGGAGCATCAGTATGTTAATATCTGCTCCTTACCCAGCATTTTTTATGATTTTCAAACCTGAAAATCAGTAGGTTGTGATGAAAGCATTTTTTTTAAATTTAACTCGAATTATTGAAGCAAACCCTAGAATTTATATCAGTATTATTGTGGGAATTGTAGGATGTTGTATGTTATTCGTCGCAGAAGCCGTGTATGTTCAAAAAATTGTTGAGTTACTGAATACTAAGGATCAAGCACTATTGCGAGCTGCTATTGAGCCGATTGCAGATAAATACACTGTGGCGCGTAGTTTATTATTGGTGTTCTCATTTATTTGGTCGGGTTATGAATATTTTTTGACAAAGAAAAAGTTAGGTTTGTCTTCATAACCCCATGTGGACTTTAGGGCTTTTATTCCTTTCAGCATTTGGTGCAGCCACTTTGCTGCCTTTGCAATCTGAGGCGGTGTTATTGGGATTGTTGGCAAATGGAAGTTATTCTGCTGGGTTGCTGATTGCGATAGCCAGTATCGGCAACATTTTAGGCTCATGTGTGAATTGGTATTTAGGCTTTAAGATTGAACACTACAAGCATAAAAAATGGTTTCCTGTTTCAGAACAGAAAATGCTGCAAGCACAGCGAATTTATCAAAAATATGGTTTTTGGTCGTTATTGTTGAGCTGGGTGCCTATTATTGGAGATCCCATTACCTTGATTGCAGGGTTACTCAAAGAAAATTTTCTGCGTTTTTTGTTGATAGTGTGCATAGCGAAAACTGGGCGTTATCTCGCACTTTATCTTATTTTTCTAGGGTGGTTCTAATTGGAAAAGCTATTTAGTGAAGAATAGGGAGGCAAAAATCCTCCCTAGAACCTTCTTATGAGCATTGGTTGAGTTTGAATTGAATTTCATCTTTAAAGCTAGATTTTTTATAAAGCCATAAAGTGCTTGCGCTGCGCTTCACTGTAATTTGGCTCTTGGAAATGGCTTGTACAATATTTTGGTCGAGTGCATAAATGCCAGAGCCTTGATTTATTTTTACTTTTTTGACCGCACCGTGTTTATTTACTTTAAAGCTAAACTTGATCTTACGATCATGTTGATTTAAATCATCACGATTGAGTTCAAGTTGGGGTTGGGTCTTATAGGAAAATTTAACTTTTTGTTGCTGCTGCTGTCCCATCCAGTTTTTAGAATTAAAGCTGTAATGACACTCAGACGGGTCCTGTTCCAGATTTAAACTAAAGGTTTGATAGCCAATAATGGGAAGCGTTGTATCTTCGACTTTATAAGGCTGAACATGAGCTTGGCGTACAGCTTGAAGTAAAACTTCATCTAAGTTTTTTAAGCCCGTACTTTCTTGAACACTGGCTTGAGTGATTTTTCCTGTTTCATCAGCATAAATACGCAAGATTGCTGCACGATTCTGTCCTTTTAAATCATCATGGTTATATTGCGGCTGGGGGAAGGTCGTCCATTGAATACGTGTGGTTAAATGGGCGGGCAGTGCAGTGCTTTTTTGTACCGCCAATTGTGAGGTGCTGGCTTTTTCCGCACTGTAGCTATGTACAAAAGGAAAACTAAGAATCAAGGAAAAACAAATCAGTTGTTTCATAAGATCAGAGATGACACTCGTTCAAGAATGCTCATGCATAATGGTGGCTGAATTATCGCCCAGTATTTCCTGATTTGAAAATACTGGCAAGTCTAAATTCATGTTTTATTGGTCTTTTTCTTGAGTAATATCGACGCCAAATAAATCGGAAGTTTTTAACCAACTCAGTCCGACCACAAGCATGGTCATACAGCCGCCAAACACCGTTGCCATAATGGTGCCCATATATTTGGCAGCAAGCCCAGATTCAAAAGCACCTAATTCATTGCTACTGGATACAAACATGCCATTTACTGCTGCAACACGCCCACGCATATTTTCAGGGGGGGAAATTTGTAAAATGGTTTGTCGAACGACTACGGAAATGCTGTCACAGGCACCTGTCATGGCTAAAGCTAATAGTGACAGCCATACATGACTGGAAAAAGCAAAGACTAAGGTGAAAAACCCAAATCCAGCCACAGCGAGTAACATGTTGCGCCAAGCATTGCGTGTAGGTGGAAATCGGGTGAGGGCAATCATGGTAATCAATGCACCAATTGATGGAGCTGTGCGTAAATAGCCTAAACCTTCAGGGCCTGTTTTTAAGATGTCTTCGGCAAAAATAGGAAGGAGGGCAATGACACCACCAAATAAAACAGAAACCAAATCGAGTGAAATCGCCATAAGACAATTTTGGTGTCGCAAATAAAACGAAATCCATCGCCTAAGCTTGCCCATAAGGTCTCTGTTTCAATACTTGGGAAGCTGCGTTTCTGTAATAAGTTAATCAGAATAAAGCAGAGGCTCAGTAATACGGCAACACTGAGTAAACTGGTTTCTCGTCCCAGAAATGCAAGCATAAACCCACCCTGGACCTAAGATAACGCCACTTTGCCAGCCAATCGTGGTTCATGTGGCCCCATTGGCATATAACTCACGTGGAATTAAAAAGGGTTTTAATGAGGTGGCTGAAGGATTGTAAAATCCACGAATTGTACCTAAAGCAAAAATCACGGCATAAATGCCCCAAGATAAGCCTGTTACGCCAAGATGCCCTAAGCCAAAAGCATGAAATAAGCTCCATAAAACGAGGGGAGACTGCAAAGCATAGGCAAATTTTCATAATGCTTTGTTTGTTAAAGCGATCGGCAAAATAACCACCCCATAGTGAAAGGGCAATAAATGGAATCGCTTCGGCAAGTCCAATTAAACCGAGTGTGAGCGGATCTTTGGTAATCTTATACAGTGAATATGCCGCAATAATTTCTTTAATGAGAATGGCAAGAGTAAGGCAAAATTGATTGAGTGTAACTATAGAGAAGTCTCGGTATCGGAGTACGGCATTATACGACTTGGGTTAAGTCTAGGTGATAAAATCATCGCTTAAAGCTTAGTAGGAAATAGACTAAGCTTCCTTTTTTTGCTCATTATTTGCTTTTGTTTTAGGCAAAGTTCGATTAGAATACTGGCTCCCTTACCTGCAGGTCGTCTTGCAATGGTGCAAACGTTCCGAACAGGTGTTCAAAAGAGGTTGTTATGCCTAAGATGAAAACTCGCCGTGGTGCAGCTAAACGCTTTAAAGCGACTGCTAACGGTTTCAAGCGTAAACAAGCGTTCAAACGCCACATTTTGACCAAAAAATCTGCTAAGCGTATTCGTCAATTGCGCGGCTGTGTAATGGTTCACGTGAGTGACGTTGCTTCAGTTCGTCGTATGTGCCCATACATCTAAGGAGATTATAAATGGCTCGTGTAAAACGTGGTGTACAGGCTCATCGCCGTCATAAAAAAATTCTTGCTCGTGCTAAAGGTTACTACGGCGCTCGTTCACGCGTATATCGCGTAGCGTTCCAAGCAGTAATCAAAGCGGGTCAATACGCTTACCGTGACCGTCGTCAGAAGAAACGTCAATTCCGTGCTCTATGGATTGCGCGTATCAATGCTGGTGCTCGTCTAAACGGTTTGTCTTACAGCCGCATGATCGATGGCTTGAAAAAAGCTCAAGTAATCATCGACCGTCGCGTACTTGCTGACATCGCTATGCATGACGCAGTTGCATTTGCTGCTTTGGCTGAAAAAGCTAAAGGCGCATTAGCTGCTTAATCATCTTTCGATGATTTAAAAAAGACCGCTTTATGCGGTCTTTTTTATTGCATAATTTTTATGGAAAAGACTGGTGTTACATAATTTATCTTTAAATGAACAGGACTTAGTTGCCTAATAAAAACAAGTCATTATAAAAAAGGAATAGGACGATGCTTGCAGAAATTGTGGGTGTGAATCAGGCGCGGATCACTGTAAAGCTAGAAATGATTCCAAGAATTGGTGAATCTGTCAAAATTATGTATGGACCCGATGCACAATTAGAAGGAGAGGTTGTTGCTGTGCAGCATTATATCAATCAGCATGCCGATGAGCATAAAGTGCGCATTGAGATACGCCCCTTTAATTTGTTGATAACCTCTTGATCTAATTTGTTTTAACTATACTTTAATAAATCTTTAGAAAAGAAGGTTTCTGATTCAATTGATTGATTTAATTATTTATGATGAATTAAAAAAAGGCCACATGATGTGGCCTTTTATGTTTTTATAAACCAAAATAATAAGCCACAACACAAATAATGACGGTAATCAGGATGAGCTTGAATACGGCAGAAGAGCCAATTTTATGAGGGTGATGTGTAGTGGATGGAGTAGAAGCTGCAGTTGTAACGGGGGCACCTTCTAATGGATTGTTGACTGCGATTGAAGTTAGTTGCGCTGTTTGATAGTGGTTGGCAACTTTCACAATAAATTTGGCTTGAAGATCTTCGAGCTTTTGCGAAAAGTGGCGTAAGTTGAGTTGTTCATCGGTACTGAGAAGCGAGCCATCTTCGCGTTGAGGGTGTTGTAATTTATTGTGGATATAATGATTGAGTGCTTCAAGTCGATAAAGAGATTTATGTGCAAAATCAGCAGGATAATCCGTCGGTATTAAAGCAAGCTTTTGTAGATTTAATTCATTTTCAGTATTTGTTTTTGCAACATAGCCAAAATACGGTAAGTTGGACTGTGTAGGCTCGACAAAACCTTGTATTAAGGGACTATTGAATAATTCGGTTTGTGTGTAGCTTTGAATATCATCCCAATTTGGCTGTTGCAAATCTGCATCAATGCGTTTGGCGAGTTTGGAATTGAGTTCAAAACGCCAGAAGGTTTCGTGACGTAAGGGATTTTGCTGTGCAGTTGGGACTTCAAAATCATTATCTGCGTTATACCATTCCGCCAATTCTTTACCAAAAATCCAGGCTATTTTTTTATTGGCTTCATGGCTGACAATAAAATGTGCGAAAGGCAGCAGTTCGACGTTGGCATTTGGATTCTGTTCGTCATTTAATAGACTTGAACTGTGTAAACTTAGGCGTTTTGTGCCCTGTTTTTTGAGTCCTTCAAGCCAAATTTGAAAGTGTTGTGCCAATAAATGCTGCGAGATAAGATCTCGAAATACAAAGAGATGTTGATCAAAAATAGGATGTTGTTTCCAACGATTAAAACTCAGCTCTTTATTGAGGAATTCATTGCCATAGGTAACGAGGGTGAGCTGTTGTTTCCAAATTTGATCGAGGGCCATAGATATTGATCTCTTTGCAAGTGGGTTTATCTTATACTTTTTCTAATTTCGGATGTTAATCAAATTTTCCTTAATTGGAAACGCATCAATCTTATTAAAAACTGATAGAATATCGGGTTTTATCTTATTATTAAACTGTTGCTTTGAGAGTTACTATGTCACTGGAAGCCCTGACCACCGAAGCGCTTGCTGCCATTGCAGCAGCTCAAGACCTTGCTGCACTCGATTTGGTTCGTGTGCAATTTACAGGGAAAAAGAGCCAGCTTGCAGAACAATCCAAAGCCTTGGGTAAAATGGACCCTGAGGAGCGTAAAGTTCAGGGTGCTGCAATTCATGCTGTGCGTGAAGCAATCAATGCAGCATTGACTGAACGTCAAGCGCAATTACAAAAAGCAGCGTTAGAACAACAACTCGCAAGTGAAACGATTGATATTACTTTGCCAGGGCGTGGACAAACGATTGGAAGTATTCATCCAGTTACCCAAGTGCAGGAACGTATCTGTCAATTCTTTACCAAAGCCGGCTTTACGGTAGCGACAGGCCCAGAAGTTGAAGATGACTATCATAACTTTGAAGCACTCAACATTCCGGGGCATCACCCAGCGCGTGCAATGCACGATACGTTCTATTTTGATGCCAATCATTTGTTGCGTACACATACCTCAGGCGTGCAAATCCGGACTATGGAAACCACACAACCGCCAATTCGTATTGTGTGCCCTGGTCGTGTATATCGCTGTGACTCAGATCAAACGCATTCGCCAATGTTCCATCAAATTGAAGGTTTATACGTTGCTGAAAATACCAGTTTTGCTGAACTGAAAGGTCTATTGGTGAACTTGTTGAACGAATTTTTCGAGAAAGATTTGAAAGTTCGTTTCCGTCCATCTTATTTCCCATTCACGGAGCCAAGTGCAGAAGTGGATATTATGGATGAGCGTGGCAAATGGTTAGAGGTTTTGGGTTGCGGTATGGTGCACCCAAATGTCTTGCAAGCTGCGGGTATTGATCCTGAAAAATATAAAGGCTTTGCATTTGGTCTAGGGGTAGAGCGTTTTGCAATGTTGCGCTATGGCATTAATGACTTGCGTATGTTCTATCAAAACGATGTGCGTTTCTTACGCCAATTTGCTTAATAGTTTAAACAGTTATTTGAGATTTATTGAAATCCCCCTAAATCCCCCTTTATAAAGGGGGACTAGTCTACCTAAAACGGTAGTGTGTTTTTCCCTCTTTTAAAAGAGGGTTAGGGGAGATTAAGGACATTGAATTTATGAAAATTAGCGAAAATTGGTTGCGCACATGGGTGAACCCAGCCATTGATAGCGAAACTTTATCTGACCAACTGACCATGTTAGGTCTCGAAGTTGATGATTTATCTCCTGCGGCAAAACCATTTACAGGTGTTGTGGTGGGTGAAGTGCTTACCGTAGAACAACATCCTGATGCAGACCGTTTACGTGTCACTACTGTAAATATTGGTTCGGATGAGCCATTACAAATTGTATGTGGTGCACCGAATGTTCGTGTGGGCATGAAAGCTCCTGTAGCGACGATTGGTGCTGTGCTTCCAGGTGATTTTAAAATTAAAAAAGGCAAGTTGCGTGGTATTGAATCACAAGGCATGTTGTGTGGTGCTTCGGAAATTGATTTAGAAGACAAAATTGATGGTCTTTTAGAGTTACCTGCAGATGCCCCTGTGGGCGTGAATGTCCGTGAATATCTAAACTTAGATGATCATGTGATTGACATCAGCATTACCCCAAACCGTGGTGACTGCTTTAGTATTCGTGGTATTGCGCGTGAAATTGCGGTGATTAACCAAATGACGGCAGTGGCACCTGAAATTAAAGAAGTTGCTGCAACAATCCTCGACGAGAAAAAAGTGATTGTAACCACTGAAGGTTGCCCTCGTTATTTAGGTCGTGTGATTAAAAATGTCAATACCAAAGCACCAACACCAGAATGGATGGAGCGTGCACTTGCGCGTTCAGGTATGCGTCAACACAGTATTTTGGTTGATATTACCAACTATGTGTTAATGGAGTTGGGTCAACCATTACATGCTTTTGATGGTGGGAAAGTTCAGGGTGCAGTACATGTGCGTCAAGCAACAGCAGCCGAAAAACTGGTGCTGTTAAATGAACAAGCTGTTGAACTGAATGAAAAAGTGATGGTGATTGCGGATGATGAAAAAGCATTGGCAATTGCTGGCATCATGGGTGGTTTATCTTCTTCAGTCACTGATGAAACCACTGAAATTTTCTTAGAGTCTGCATTCTTCGCGCCGTTACATATTGCTGGTCGTGCGCGTAGTTTTGGTCTGCATACCGATGCTTCGCAACGTTATGAACGTGGCGTAGATTTTGAATTACCAATGTTGGCAATGCACCGCGCATCACAATTGATTGCTGAGCTGGCGGGTGGTGAATTTGGTCCGATTACTATTGCTGAACAAGCCGATGTTTTGCCTAAGCGCGAAGCGATTGAACTTAAACAGACACAAGTCGATCAATTACTGGGTTATCGTGTAGAAGGCGAATTTATTGCTGATGCTCTAACACGTTTAGGTTGTGCTGTGACAGTTAAAGCTGAAGGTCAGTGGTCTATCGTTCCTCCTTCACACCGTTATGACATGGTAATTTATCAAGATTTAATTGAAGAAGTTGCCCGTATTCACGGTTATGACCATATTCAAATTAGTCTCCCTGTGATTGATGCAAAACTTGCCAAGTATCAAGATCAATTTGAAATGGCGCAATTACGTCAGACCTTGGTGACATTGGGTTATCAAGAAGCGATTAGCTTTAGTTTTGCAGATTTGAAGCTTGAAAAGCAGCTTAATCCAATGGTAAATCCATTGGCATTGGCTAATCCAATTTCAAGTGATTTGGCGGTCATGCGTTCGACCTTGCTTTCAAGCTTAATTCCTTGCGTGCAATATAATATTAACCGCCAACAAAGTCGTGTGCGCTTCTTTGAGTTGGGCTTACGTTTTGATTATCAAGATGCCAATAACATCCATGATTTAAAACAGATTCCAACATTGGCCATGATTGCTGTAGGTGCGAAGCAAGCAGAATCTTGGCATGCCAAACCACAAGCAATGGATTTCTTTGACTTTAAAGGTGAAGTGGAAGAGTTATTGGCGGCAGGACGTGTCAAAGTGGAATATGCTCGTTCAGAGCGAGTATGGTTGCATCCAGGTCAGTCAGCAGAGATTATGGTGGATGGTCAATCAATCGGTTATTTAGGTCGTTTGCACCCAACGCTGGAAGCAGAGTTGGATTTAGGTACGACTTGGGTGGCTGAACTCGATCAAAAGGCAGTTTTGCAAACTTATGTATCTAATTTTACAGAATTATCACGTTTTCCATCAGTAAGACGTGATATTGCGCTTTTAATTAGTGATAAGATTAATATTGGTGAAATTCAGCAACTTATCACTAAAACTGGTGGGGAGCTGTTAAACTCGAATTGGCTCTTCGATGTGTACACAGGACAAGGGGTCGAAGCAGGTAAGCGCTCATTGGCATTTGCACTGTTATGGCAACATCCGTCTCGTACCTTGGAAGATGCTGAAATTAAATCGGGTATGGATACAATCATTGAAGTGTTGCAGAACACTTATCAGGCGACATTGAGGGCTTCATGACAGCATTAACTAAAGCAGAAATGGCTGATCATTTAAGTGAGCTCACGAGTTTAAACCGTCGTGAAGCAAAACAAATGGTCGAATTATTCTTTGATGAAATAAGCCAAGCGCTTATTTCTGGAGAACAGGTTAAACTTTCGGGTTTCGGGAACTTCGAGTTGCGTGATAAGCGTCAACGACCAGGTAGAAATCCTAAAACGGGCGAAGAGATTCCGATTTCTGCCCGCCGTGTAGTTACATTCCGCGCAGGTCAGAAATTTAGACAGCGTGTTGGGAAAGAGCAGATCGATTGATCTGCTTTTTTTATTATTTTGAGCTTGATGTAATTTCTTAAAATTATTGATATTTCGATGTAAATAGTAAATTTCAGGCATAAAAAAAGAGAGAACGTAAGTTCTCTCTTTTTTTTGCTACGTAATCGTAAAGATTAGTGAGCAGCAGAAGCAGCAGCGTCAGCAGCAGAAGCAGCAACGTCAGCAGCAGAAGCAGCAACGTCAGCAGCAGAAGCAGCAACGTCAGCAGCAGAAGCAGCTTCAACAGCAGCAGCGTCTACAGCAGCAGAAGCTTCAGATGCAGCAGAAGCAGCAGCTTCAGTAGCAGGAGCTTCGTCTTTTTTAGCACAGCCAACGAAAGCTAAAGTAGTAGCAACTGCAGCAGCAATAGCGATTTTTTTGAATAACATGGCATCACTCTCTAAAATATGAGATTAAAAAAAACCAAGGTCAGCTGTTATGTGCTTTTATTCTTCCTAAATTTGTTAGGTAGTAACAATGCAGGAGCAGCTTAACTGGTCTGCGAATATGCTATCACTGCCCATTTTTAATTACTACTAGTTTGTGTGAAAAAAAACCAAAAAATGAGCAAATAAATGCTTTTTTTAACAGAAAATAACAATTAAAGATGTGCTTTATATTGGAGAAATACTAATTAAGTTTATAAAATTAAAGAGGTTTTTAAAATCATTTATTTAACAATCAAATATTTGCAACTATTGTTACATAGTTCAAGGCGAAATGTGTATTTGTGTTAACAAAGTCAACCAAATAAAAAGGCCACTATAAAAGTGACCTGTTTATTTTTCATGAATCAAATTAATTGGTTGCTTTACGCTTCATTTGATCAAAGAAATCATCATTGGTTTTGGTTTCTTTCATGCGATCCAATAAAAATTCCATTGCTGCCAATTCATCTTGAGTATGAAGTAACTTGCGTAGAATCCATACTTTACGTAGATTATCTTCAGACATTAAGCGCTCTTCACGACGTGTGCCTGACTTTTTAATGTTCATGGCAGGGAATACACGTTTTTCAGCAATACGACGATCCAGAGTGATCTCTTGGTTACCTGTACCTTTGAATTCTTCATAGATCACTTCATCCATCTTACTACCAGTTTCAATCAGGGCAGTCGAGATAATGGTCAGTGAGCCACCTTCTTCAATATTACGTGCGGCACCAAAGAAACGCTTCGGACGCTCAAGTGCATGGGCATCCACACCACCTGTTAATACCTTGCCAGATGAAGGCACAACAGTGTTGTAAGCACGAGCCAAACGGGTAATCGAGTCAAGCAGAATTACGACATCTTTCTTGTGTTCAACCAGACGCTTTGCTTTTTCAATCACCATCTCAGCAACCTGTACGTGGCGCGCTGGAGATTCATCAAAAGTAGAAGCAATAACTTCACCACGTACTGTCCGTTCCATTTCAGTCACTTCTTCAGGACGTTCATCAATCAGAAGAACGATAAGGAAGCACTCTGGATTGTTACGTACAATCGATTGAGCGATGTTTTGCAACAACATGGTTTTACCCGCTTTAGGCGGGGCAACAATAATTGAACGTTGGCCTTTACCAATTGGAGCAACTAAATCGACCACACGTGCAGTTAAATCTTCTGTGGTACCGTTACCTAATTCCATGACCAACTGTTCAGTTGGGAATAATGGCGTTAAGTTTTCGAATAAAATTTTATTGCGCGAGTTTTCAGGTGTGTCGTAGTTAATTTGATTCACTTTTAAGAGAGCAAAATAACGTTCACCTTCTTTCGGTGGGCGAATCGTTCCCGTGATGGTGTCACCCGTGCGCAAGTTAAAACGACGAATTTGTGAAGGGCTAACATAAATGTCATCTGGTCCAGCAAGATAAGAGCCTGCTGCAGAGCGTAAAAAACCAAAACCATCTGACAGAATTTCGAGAACGCCATCACCAAAGATCTCTTCGCCATTCATCGCATGACGCTTTAAGATGGCAAAGATAATATCTTGCTTACGGTTACGCGCCATTCCTTCTAGGCCCATAAACTCTGCAATTTTGATGAGTTCGCCAATTGGTTTTTTCTTGAGTTCGGTTAAATTCATATGTGGTCAGATAGAATCAAAAATTCTAGAAACAGGTTGGAAAGGGAGCAACATTCGGTCGCATACAGCAATAAAATGACGGCATTGTCTTAATACAATAACAACGCGGTGGTCTGATAAATTGTTGCGAAGAGAAAATGTATGAAACAATTTCTGTTGCCGAACGGCGATCTTATGTGTTGTGTCTTGTAAGAAAAAGATGGAGTTGAAATCCTTTCTTTCTTGAACATGAAATATAAGAGAGATTCTTAACTTTGTCAATTTATAGACGAAAAAAATGCGCTATTGGACATAACGCATTTGGTCTAATTGCAAAGTTTGAATTAGATATGGTCTTCAATGAAGGCTGTTAATTTAGATTTTGGTGCTGCGCCAACTTGTTGAGCAACGACTTCGCCATTTTTAAACATTAATAATGCTGGAATGTTGCGAATGTTGTAATTAACTGCTGTTGTTTCGCAAGAAGTCACGTCAACTTTTACAATTTTTACTTTGCCTTCGTATTCGTTAGCAAGAACTTCCAATACAGGTGCAATCGCTTTACATGGTGCACACCAACCTGCCCAGAAATCAACAAGAACGGGAGTATCTGAATTTAAAACATCTGCTTCAAAGTTTGCATCTGTAGTGTTGATGATATTGCCTGACATGGAATATGCTCCAAAAATTTTATTAAAAGATAGCTAATAGCTCTAAGTATTACATAGCCATCTTTAACAATGTAGTGTTAGATGCAAATTTTCGACCTTTACAGCAGATTTGTCTAATTGAAGCTCACGATGATGTTAATCGTGTAACACAATTGTCATATATGCTTAAAAATAAAAAGCTCAGTCTTTAAAAGACATAAATGGCTTTTAAATTGCATGTATGTGCATTACTCTAGGCTCAATTCTGTACAGGTTTATTTGAAGAATGTCTGATTTTTTGATTGATGAAGAATTACTTGCTGCCATCGATATGGGATCGAACAGCTTTCACCTTGCGATTGCGCGTGTAGACCATGGTGAAGTCAAAAAAGTTGCTTCAATGTCAGAAAAAGTTCAGTTAGCCGCTGGACTTGATGAAAATAAAAACTTAACTGAAGCAGCACAACAACGTGGTTTGGCATGTCTAGCACGTTTTGTTGGGCGTTTAAGTTCAGTGCAGCCAAATCGTTTAAGAATTGTGGCAACCAATGCTTTACGCCAAGCCAAGAACGGACATGAATTTATTCAGAAAGCTGCAGAAATATTGCCAAAACCGATTGAAATTATTGCAGGACGTGAAGAAGCACGCCTGATTTATTTGGGTGTATCGCATACCATGGCCAATAGTGGTCGTCGTTTGGTGATTGATATTGGTGGGGGATCAACCGAACTGATTATTGGTGAAGAATTTGAACCAATTCACACCGAATCTTTACAAATGGGGTGTGTCGCGTTCACCAAGTTATATTTTGCCGATGGTGAAATTAATCAAAAAAGTTTTGATAAAGCTGTGGTTGCAGCGCGTAAAGAGTTATCCGCAATTGCCAATACCTATAAAGAGGCAGGTTGGGATACTGTTGTTGGATCAAGTGGCACCATTAAAGCCTGTCGCCAAATTGCGGTCAATATGGGGTGGAGTAATGAGCAGGAAAATCTGACTCGTGAAGGGCTAGAAAAACTGAAAGAAAAACTTCTTAAATATAAACATATTTCGGAAATGGATTTTGATGGTCTCAAGGAAGACCGCCGAGCAGTTTTGCCAGCTGGAATTGCAATCTTGTCTGCAGTATTCGAGTTATTAGAAATTGAAGTCTTGGTTTATTCGGATGGAGCATTACGCGAAGGCGTCATGTATGACTTGCTTGGTCGTTTCCAACATGAGGATATTCGTGACCGTAGTGTGCAAGCGTTAATGGGGCGCTATGGTGCAGATCCGAAGCAGGCTGAGCGCGTCGTTAAAACTGTACAGCATTTATTTGATGGGGTAGCAAAACCACTGAATTTAACCAGTGATGACAGTGACTTACTGCGTCGCGCGGCATATTTGCATGAAATTGGATTGGCGATTAGTCATGGTGGTTATCATCGTCATGGTGCTTATTTATTACAACATTCGGACATTGCAGGCTTCTCACAGATTGACCAAAACCAGATTTCACACTTGGTTGCACATCATCGTCGCAAGTTACGTGGTGATGCAAAAATTGACGTGATGAAGGTTGGTGGTAGCAAACTTGTGCATCTATGTCTATTGCTTCGATTAGCAGTTTTACTGAATCATAGTCGTAGCGATGCGATGCTTCCTGCCATTGAATTAACCATTGGCAATGCGCAACAATGGCAACTCTGTGTTTCTGGCGATGCCAAACAATGGCCTTTGCTTGTTGCAGATTTGCATGATGAACAAATGCAATTCAGGCATTGGGATATTGAATTGAATATTCAGTCGGAACAATTTATCGATTAACACTGTTTGGTTAATTTAGGGATAATGGTTGACCTATGAAAAATAAAGCTGCTCAATCTAAAGCATGGGCAACAGTCCAAATTGCACGTCATCCAGACCGTCCGCAATTTTTGGACTATGTTGGTGAAATCTTCACTGAATTCGATGCTTTACATGGAGATCGTTTGTTTGGTGATGATGGTGCGATGGTCGGTGGCTTAGCACGTTTTGATGGCAAACCCGTGATGATCGTCGGTCAGCACCGTGGTCGTAGCACTCGTGAAAAATTAAAGCATAACTTTGGGATGTCTAACCCAGAAGGTTATCGTAAAGCACAACGTTTGCTTGATATGGCAGAGCGTTTCAATTTACCTGTATTCACTTTTATTGATACTATGGGCGCTTACCCAGGTGTCGGTGCTGAAGAACGTGGTCAAGCGGAAGCGATTGCGACTAGCCTTGCACAACTTTCAAATTTGAAAGTTCCTGTTATTGCAACAGTATTGGGTGAAGGGGGTTCAGGTGGTGCTTTAGGTATTGGTGTTGCTGACCGTGTGATTATGTTGTCACACAGTATTTATTCAGTGATTTCACCTGAAGGCTGCGCATCTATTCTGTGGAAAACTGCTGAAAAAGCAGAGCAGGCCAGTGAAGCATTGGCGTTAACGGCAGACCGTTTAAAACAGATAGGTATTGTTGAATACGTGGTTGATGAAGGTCAAGGTGCGCATTTAAATCCTGAACAAGTGATGGAAAGTTTAAAGGCCGTACTCAAACAAGCATTGGATGAGTTACAGCCAATGGATGCCCAAGAACGATGCGAAGCACGTTACCAACGTTTAATGAAGTTTGGCAGCGACAATTTAGGTCTAACGTCTTAATACAGGCGCAGACCTTTACAGAACAAAGTTCTTATCTCATAGGATGTAGTGGCGGTGTGGATTCCATGCTGTTGCTGCATCTTATGTCGTTTTTATTCCCGCAAAAAGTTCGTGCAATTTATGTCGATCATCAGCTGCAATGTATGAGTTCGGCGTGGGGCGAATTTGTCTTCAATGCCTGTCAGCAATTGCAGGTGCCCTGTAGCATTGTTCCTGTTCGTGTGGCTGAAGGCAATCTAGAAAACCAAGCACGTAATGCCCGTTATCAAGCCTTTGCAGAATATTTACAGGACAATGAAGTTCTAGTTTTAGCCCATCATCAGCAAGATCAGGCTGAAACTTTGATGTTACGACTGCTTTCAGGGGCTGGTGTACAAGGTTTATCTGCCATGTCTGTAGTCGATGTACGAGCGAAAATGACGCTTTGGCGACCCATGTTAGAATTGTCGCGTGAGCAGATTTGCCAATGGGCGGCTCAGTTGGATGTGCAAAATGTTGAAGATCCGACCAATGCTGATCCAGATTATGATCGCGCTTGGTGCCGTCAAATTTTATGGCCTATTTTAGAGCAACGCTTCCCGAAAATGCAGCAAGCGCTGGGTCGAACCAGTATTTTAATGCAAGATGCAGATGAAATATTGGCGGAAGTATTAGCCTCTGATTTGGAGAAATGCGGCAATCCATCTTTTCTGAATATTGAACCATTACAGACGTTGTCGATAGCTAGACAACGTCAACTCCTTTCGCATTGGATGCAAGGAGAAGCCACGTATCGTCCCAATTTTGCCATGGTGCAACGCTTAATCACTGAAGTGCTTGAGGCAAAGCAGGATGCACAAGCGGCGTTACATTGGCAGGGCTATTATTATGTCCGTTATCAACAGCAAATCTTTCGCTTAACTGCTGACACGTATTTAGCCGAACAACGGCTTCCTATTTTGCCGAAACAACCACAAATTTTCGATCTTGAAGAGGCTGTGTCTGTGCTTTCTGGACGGTATTTGATTCAAGCACAAGCACTTGGGTTGTCAAAAGAACTATTGGGTAGACAACTGATTTTGTCTACCCGAGCCGGTGGTGAAAAGATCCATCTTTATGGACGTGTTGGCACTTGGCCGCTGAAAAAAGCCCTACAACAAGCACAAATTTTTCCGTGGTTGCGTCATACAATTCAAATATTAAGCATAGATAATGTTATGCTAGGGGTTTTTACACCCAAAGGTTTTTGGTTGGCACAGTCTGAATATCTAGTTGTGGATGGATGGCAGCCGAAATTAGTTTCAGAGCAATAGAATACTCAATATCGAGCGTAAATCATGAGTGCAGTTTTAAATTGTAATATTAGTTTTATCGGTGGCGGCAATATGGCGCAAGCCCTCATTGGCGGCTTAATTGCGCGAGGCATGCCCACTACTCGTATTACAGTTGCTGATCCCTTTGAAAATGTACGTCAACTTTTGCAAGAAAAAGATGTGCATGTGACGGATGATAATATTGCTGCTATTCAACATGCAGATATTGTTGTATTGGCAGTCAAGCCTCAGGTGCTGACCAATGTACTTAAACAATTACATGGTTTACTTGATGGTAAGTTGATTATTTCAATTGTTGCAGGCGCAGAAATTGAAACGATAGCAACTTTATCAGGTACAGACCGTATTGTTCGAGTGATGCCAAATACGCCAGCATTGGTACAAACTGGGGCACATGGTTTATATGCGACGGATGTTGTCGATGCCAAAGACCGAGAGTTGGCCAGTCAAGTTTTGGCCGCAACGGGATTAACCATCTGGGTCAATTCTGAAGCACAAATTGATGCGGTGACCGCAGTTTCAGGTTCGGGGCCTGCGTATTTCTTCTATATGATGGAAAGCATGATTCGTGCTGGTAAAAACATGGGGCTAGATGAAAAAGTTGCCACTGCATTAACTTTGCAAACCGCTTTAGGCGCTGCACAAATGGCAATTACCAGTGCAAATTCACCAGCAGAGTTACGTAAAAATGTGACTTCTCCGAATGGTACAACTCAAGCTGCTTTAGAAGTGTTTGATCGTGCTCAAATTTCACAAAATATTCAATCAGCCTTGGCTGCTGCAAAAAAACGTAGCCAAGAATTGGCTCAAGAATTAAGTGAAAATAGTAAATAATTGATTTTAATTAGGAAAATTTAAATATGGGTGCAAACTCTGCGCTAATTTTTGGCATTATTATTAACGTAGCGATTTTGCTCGTATTCTTCCGCTTTTTAATGCAATTGGCTGCGGTTAGTCCGTACAATCCTGTGGTGCTGTCTACGGTCAAAGCCACTAAGATTGTGGATATTTTCAGTCGTATTTTCCCGACACTGGGTAAAGGGCGAGTGAACTCTGCTGCTTTGGCATTGGTCGTGGTACTTTATTTGCTCAAAATATTTGGCATCATGTACTTATCGGGGGCAATGCCGAATAGTCCAATTCATTTGGTGATTCTGACTTTTGTGACCATGATTCAGGACTTGATTCGTTTCTGTCGGTACCTGATTTTTGCAACGATTATTTTAAGTTGGGTGGTGATGTTTACCCAGTCACGTTCACCTTATATTGAAGTGATTCAAGAGTTGGCTGAGCCTTTATTGGCACCATTCCGTCGTTTGTTACCGAATATGGGCATGATTGATTTATCACCCATTGTGGCTTTCTTGGCTTTATATATCGCTGAGATTATTATGAATGAAGTCGCAATTGCATTGTTGACTGGCTTATAAAATTCACTGTATAAAGCAAAAAAAAGGACTCAAATTTGAGTCCTTTTTTATTGTTTTTCGACTGTTCACACTTTAGTGTGCTTCATCCCAGTTCTGACCTTTACCGACTTCAACCAGTAACGGAACTGAAATTTCCAGTACTGATTGCATCACTTCAGCCAGTTTTGGTGCCAATTCATCTGCAATGTCGGCATCCACTTCAAAGACCAATTCATCGTGTACTTGTAAGAGCATTTTGGCTTGATCTTTCGGTAGAATTTTATCCACTTCAATCATTGCGATTTTAATAATGTCCGCAGCACTGCCTTGCAGTGGGGCATTAATTGCCGCACGTTCAGCTGCTTTACGGATCATCATGTTGCGCGCATCAATTTCAGGTGTATATAAACGTCGACCTAAAATCGTTTCCACAAAACCTTGTTCCAAAGCGACCTGACGTGTACGTTGCATATACTCATAAATGCCTGGATAGCGATGGAAATATTGTTTGATATAGTTCTGTGATTCTTCACGGGTAAAGCCCAGTTGACGAGTCAAGCCAAATTCCGACATACCATATAACAGACCAAAGTTGACGGCTTTAGCTTGACGACGCTGATCGTTAGTCACCTGATCCAATGGAATGTTTAATACTTCCGAAGCGGTGCGGCGATGTACGTCTTGACCATGACGGAAGGCATCTAACAGGGCATCATCCTGAGAGAAATGTGCCATTAAACGCAGTTCAATTTGTGAATAGTCGGCTGCGAGTAACACTCGACCTTCAGGCGCAATAAATGCCTTACGAATCTGACGCCCAATTTCTTCACGGACAGGAATATTTTGTAAATTTGGATCGGTCGAAGATAAACGTCCTGTCGCAGTCAACGCTTGGTGATAACTGGTATGTACGCGGTGGGTATCATTGTTGGCTTGTTTCAATAAACCATCGGTATAGGTGCTTTTAAGTTTAGATAAGCCGCGATAATCTAAAATCAGCGCGCTAATCGGATGATCTAATTTTTCTAGAATACTTTCGCTGGTGCTGTATTGTCCTGTGGCGGTTTTTTTGCCACCTTTTAAACCCAGTTTATCAAACAGGATTTCACCGACTTGTTTCGGAGAACTGACATTAAATGGCTGACCTGCCAATTCGGTAATCTGATTTTCCAAATCTTGCATAGTTTTGGAAAAATCTTCACCCAATTGATCTAAAAATTGAAGATCAAGCTGAATACCATTTTCTTCCATTGACGTTAATACACGTGCTACAGGTACTTCAATATTATGCAAAATATTGATTAGTTCTGGATGTACTTTAAGTTTTTTATCCAGCACCTCATACAGACGGAAGGTGACATGGGCATCTTCGGCTGCATAGTGTGCGGCAGTCTCAATCTCAATTTGATTGAAGGTCTTTTGTTTCGCCCCTTTACCTGCGACTTCTTCATAGGTGGTGGTAAGGTGGCTTAAATACAGGCGAGCCACATCATCCATTCCATGACGAGTAGCGACAGAATTCAGCACATACGATGCCAGCATGGTGTCAAAATACCAACCTTGCAGTTCAATCCCGTGATTGGCAAAAATATGTGCATCATATTTCAGGTGATGTCCAATTTTTTTGATTTCAGGATTTTCTAGAATTGGTTTAATTTGTGCCAGAACGCTTTCACGCTCTAATTGTTCAGGTGCACCTTCATAATCATGCGCGAGAGGGATGTAGTAAGCATCTTGTGCATCAAAAGCAATAGAAAAGCCCACCATTTCAGCAATACGATAATCTAGACTGGTGGTTTCAGTATCAATTGCGAACTTGCTCGCACTTTGCATACGTTGTAATAATTTTGCCCAAACCTCTGCGGACAACACCGTATGATAGTTGGCTTGCCCGAGTTGATCATCAACACTGGTTAAAGTGGCTTGATCTTCAGTTTCAATTGGAGCTGCTACAGGAGCCTGCTGAAGGCTGGCATTACTTTGTTTGTTGTTGGTATGGTTTGGATTGTTGGGGTGATCCAAGGATTGTAATTGATTACGGAATTCTAGTTCGGTGTATAGACGACGTAATTCATTCACATTTGGGTCTTGGATGGCTAAATCTTCGTAGCAAACGCTAATTTCTAAATCACAGACAATACTGGCCAGTTGATGGTCAATTGCAATGCCTTCGACATTGTCTTTAATGTTTTGACCGACTTTTCCCTTAATTTGGTCGACATTTTCTAAAATACCACCAATTGAACCATATTCGGTCAGCAGTTTAGCGGCTGTTTTCGCACCGACTCCTGGTACGCCCATAATGCCGTCAGACGCATCGCCCATTAAAGTCAGATAGTCGATTATTTGGTTTGGCCAGACCCCAAACTTTTCAAAAACGCCATTGATGTCCATTGGCTTTTCTTTAAAGCTGTCTTCAAGCGTGACTTTTTCGGTGACCAGTTGTGCCATGTCTTTATCGCCAGTCGAAATCAGGACTTGCTGTCCTTTGGCTTCAGCGCGTTTGGCTAATGTCCCGATAATATCGTCAGCCTCTGCACCAGGCAGCATATGGACTGGAATACCCAAAGCACGGATTAAGGCGTGTAAATATGGAATTTGTTGTGCCAATTCCTCTGGCATGCTTGGTCGATCACCTTTATAAATGGGTGAAAGTTCATGGCGGAAAGTCGGTTCTGGGGTATCAAAAATGACTGCCATGTGCGTCGGTTGAGTACGACGCATCAGTTTCTGAATTGCAGAAATTGCGCCACGTACAGCATTGGTGTGCAACCCCGTAGAAGTTGTCAGAGGTGGGACCGCATGGAAAGCGCGAAATAAAAAATATGACCCATCGACCAATACAAATGGTGACATTCTACAAATCCTGATTATGAACTAGGGCTTATATTACGTGAAAAAGGCAAAGCTGTCTTATGTGTAATGTCACTATGCGCTAAGTAACATTATGGTGATTCGCTTCAAGTGTATAAATTTGCAGTATTTTGTATGCGAAACTGCTTGCGTGAATGGTGATCAAGTAAGATAAACAGATTGAAGCTGTGTAATGCATAAACCCATGTATAAAAAAGACAAACAGGGAATGGTTCTACTCTTAATCGCATTAACCGTATTGTTGGCTGTTGCGATAGTCACGCAATGGCAATCGACAGTAGTCGCTGCTGCCCTTGGGTTAACTGTCGTGATGGTGCAGTCAATCTCGAATATCCATCAGCGTTTAGTGCAATTAGAACACATATCATCACAACCATTGATTCAAGCAGCAGGAATTGGGACACAAAAGATTCTGATTTATGGGGCTGCCTTGGTGGCATTGTGGGCCTATGCCAATACATGGATGTGGATGGTCGGTGGGGCATTGCTGGTTTTACTGCTGTGTTTGATTCAATTGATCAGTGCATTTCAGCGGCGATTGGCTCTATTAGAGCAACCGCAGCAACAACCTTCGGGGTTTCTCTCTAAAACCGCGACCCTACCACCGTCAGAGCAGCCGCTTCCTCCTGCAATGCCAATGTCAGGACAGTTGACGATGACGCAACAACAGGATGCAACTGTTCAACAGCCGCAACAAACCTCTGTTGACTTAAATACAGCGTCATCAGGGTCTGCACCCGCATGGTGGCAACCTGCTGTGGATTGGATGCAGCATGGCAATCCAATTTTAAGAGTTGCCGTTGCTCTACTTATGGTCGGTGTCGTGTTGTTGCTGCGTTTTGCCAGCGAACATTGGCAATTAAGTTTAGCGGTGAAACTTGGATTTATTGCGCTTGCAGGTGGAGCGACCACATTCGCGGGTTATTTGCTGCAACGTAAAAATGCATTGTTTGCCATCGCCCTTCAGGGCTTAGGTTTAGCAGTCATCTTTCTTACGCTGATTTTTGCTCATCATTTTGAAGTGCTGCAAAGTCTAATGACTGCCAGCGTTTTATTTGTGATTTTGTTGGGTATTACCGTGGTGCTGAGTCTGAAGCAGCAAGCACTGTATCTGGCTATTCTCGCTTTGAGTATGGCGTATCTAGCACCTTTACTCATTCCACACAATCATCCTGACGTGGTGTTCTTATTTGGTTATTATTTTGTGATTAATTTGGCTGTGGTCGTGGTCAATTATTTGCAGCCATGGAAAATACTGCATCAGATCGCTTTTTTTGCCACGATGTTTATTGGCGGATCAGTGATTGGGATTTACGCGGAAAATTCGCAACTGAATACTCTCGATATCATTTTATGGTTGCATATTGCACTATTTATTTGGCTCAGTATCCGTTATAGCCAGTTGATGGTGGCAGAGCAACAGCAACAACGAGAATCAGAAACCCGCTCAAATCAGAAAAAGCTTCAACCGATTTTAGATGTGGGACTCATTTTTAGTGTCCCTGTACTGGGATTTTCATTACATGCTTTTTTAATGCATGACTCTACTGTAGCGTTGACTTGGGGAGCTGCTGCATTGGCAGTAATTTATGGGCTATTGAATTTTTGGATTAAGCGTCAGCATCCGCAATTGTCTATCTTAGCCAAAAGCTTTTTTATTCTGGCTGTTGTATTTACTGCTTTGATCTTTCCGTTGGCAAAAGGGGCGCACTGGACCTCTACAGGTTGGGTGATTCAAGGCACTGCTTTAATTGTTTGGGGTATTACCGAACGCTATCGTTTAAGTCGGTATGTGGGTGTCGGATTGGTTCTGCTCAGTACTATCGCACTGATGTACCAGATTTGGTCGAATGATGATTTTCCTATTTTAACCACGGTCATTTATGCCATTGCGCAATTTATTTCGGCATTTTATTTATTGCATTATCAGGACGTAGAAGAATATTTCAGCGCTCGTATCTTGAGTGGTATTTTCCTTGTTTCAGGCATGTATGCAGGCGCTATCGCAGGTGTAGAGCTGATGCACTGGCAGCCGTGGGCATTTAGTTGCTCAATAGCCATCGCTACGGTTTTACTGGCATGTTTTAGCGTAGTTGTACAGTTTAAATCCAAATTGGAGTGGCAAAGTTTGCAACTCACTTTGCTGGGGAGTTTATTGCTGTTGCTTTATGGTCTGAGTGTATTTGAAGACGTGTTTACAACGCAGCGCTGGACCAGTCAAACCGTGCAATTCAGTTTTGCCATCAGCGCAGTAGTGTTAAGTTTGATGTTGATATTCATGCAGCGTTCATCAGTACGCATTGCGAATCAACTGTGGGCTGCAATACTTTGCCTTGCACTTGCCAGTGCTGGTTTAGCGCTTTTCCCACAGATGCCAATTGCAACCTTAGGTGTTGTACCTCTCTTATATGCATTCTATGAGTTTTTCAAACTTAAACGTGATTTTGTTAATCAGACATCTGTATGGGGGCTTGGACTATTGTGGTTGCTGGTCTTAAATTTAGATTCATATTCTGCTCTCCATTACTATGCGGTGCCCTTATTGAGTCTGACTGACGTATTGTCTTTGCTTATGTTTTTAGGCTTATTGTGGATTATCTATCGACATGATTTTGAGGAGCAGTCCTCGCTAGAATGGAGCGTTAAAATTACCACCATTCTGATTGGGCTGTTGGTGTTTAGTAGTATTGTGGTTCGAGCCATGCATCATTATCTGGCAACGCCGTTATGGGGCAGTGCCATTTGGTATGATGGTTCGGTGCAGCTTAGTTTGACTTTGTTGTGGGTGATTTTAGCTTTTGTATTAATGACTTTTTCAAGCCAGCGTCATATTCGTCAAATTTGGTTTGTTGGAGCAGCATTACTTGCGATTGTGGTACTTAAATTATTGTTATTGGATCTATCACAAAGCGGTACGTTAACACGGGTAATTTCCTTTATTGGCTCAGGTGCGGTGATGTTGGTGATTGCCTATATTGCCCCATTACCGCCCAGTCTGGTCGAACAAAAAAAAGAGCGATAATTTATCGCTCTTTGGGTCCTCTTTTGAGTTCTTTCTCATAGGCATATTGGTCAATCTCATCACGAGCTTTGGGGCGAGGGCGGTCAATAATCCCCATTTTAGGTACTGGAATTTCAATATGATTTTTTAAGAAACCATTACGCACATGCTCTTGAAGTTCATCCCGTGCTTTTAGAAAAATTTCTTGTCGGCACCAAACAGCAAACAGAATTTCGATGGTTGATTCACGAAAGGCGGTTACTGTGACTTCAGGTTTAGGATCATCCAAGACCAAGGGATAGTTGGCAGCAACATCTAACAGTACTTCACGGACTTTAATGATGTCTTCCTGAAAGTTAATAGCGAGGGTAATTGGAATCCGCCGAATGGGGAATTTGGATAAATTTAGGACGGGAGCGCGAATCAATTGTTCGTTGGGCAGACGTACATAAATATTATCTAAAGTCAGTAACTTTACCGAGAGTAGATCAATAGAAATGACTTCTCCTTCAATGGTATGTCCACGAATCAAGGTAATTTGAATGGTATCTCCCACTTCAAAGGAACCTTCACCAATCAGGAATAGACCGCTAATTAAGTTACTGGCAGATGTTTGTGAGGCGAAACCAAGCGCGACGGTAAAAATACCCGCAGCACCAATAAAGACACTGAGCTTAAAACCTGCTTCTTTTAGACTTGCCATGATAAACAGGATGAAAATAAAATAAAAAATCCCGCGACGCCAAACCATACTTTGATGAGCGTTAAAATTCTGTCCAACCGTTCGTATAAAGGTATTGGAAATCAGACGCGCGAAGATGAAACCAATCAGACACAGTACCAGCGCGACTAAAATCTCACTGATTCTTTCGAAGTTAATATTGGTAAAAATTTCCTTCAAGCTGACAGCAACATCTTTAGGAATATTGGTCTCTGGCATATCAGTATCCTAAAAAAATGAGTCAAACATATTGAACAAGGCACCGCCTGGTGAGCGTGGTGCATGTACATAAGTGACTTCACCAGCCAAAGGTGGAGTGCGGTTTTCAATTTTAATGCGCGGTGGTCGGGTTAAATCTTCGTGAATGACTTTAATTTGTGACGTCCATAAACGATTGGTACTTTCACTGTAAAAAAGCGGCAGTGCCGAAACAGGGATATTCATTCGATCAAAGCGAAGTTGTTGACCACTGGTGTTGTGGAACTCAATCGGTGTGACTGCCCGAAAAGGACTTGGTTTAAGTAAACTTAACTCCGTACGCCCATCCACTGCGGTGGCATAGCAGATCTCACCTGTACGGTGGTCGGGACCGAACCACGTATCTTTGGGTTGCATCATTGGAAGGTCAAATAACGGTTCACGTTGGCTTTCGACAAAACCAGCAATCCAGAGTGGCGTACTAATGTAGAGGGTTCCGCGTTGCCCAGCAGGAATATAAATGGGATCGACAGGTTTAATCACCACAGATCGATCTGCCAAGCGTGGCATCAAATGAAATGTTTCGTGCGTTTGACGAAACATGTAACGCTCAATTTTTATGGGTTGTGGAAAGGCAAATTCAGGATCTCTAATAATATTCCATTGGCGTTCAGAATCTTTTTGATATTGTGGGCGATGATATTCTAGGCGCCATTCATTGATACTTCGCGCCAGACGAAACAATAAAGAGCCAAACTGCCATGTTTTAGCTTGATTTAATTCGAATTTTTGTTCGCCCCACCATTTGAGTGAGGGGTGTGCAGCTTGATGATGCTCGAAATCAGATGATGCCAAAATAAAAAAGTCCTCTAGTCAGTTCAGTCAAAAACAGACTTCACGCTGTCATAAGCTTAGAGTACACTCAAAAGCCTCTTTTTCATCATTATAATTTTGTGATGCAAATACTTAAACAAATACAAATTCCTTATAGTTTTGCCAAGCGACATGGCGTTTTACTTCGATATGATGGGGAACAGGTTTTTATTGTACGCCGTGAAAATACTGCATGGATTGCATTACAAGAAGCGCGCCGTTTACTTCATGTGCCTGCACACTATGAAATATTAGATGACCAACGTTTTAATGCCTTACTCAGTTCTAGTTATGCTGGGGACACAGGCGAGTCACAGCAAGTGGCTGCGGGGTTGGAAGATCATCCCGATTTGCTCAGTTTGGCAGATCAAGTGCCAGAAGCTGAAGATCTCATGGATCAAGAAGATGATGCGCCGATTGTCCGTTTAATTAACGCCTTGCTTTCAGAAGCGATTCGTGTTGGTGCATCGGATATTCATATTGAAGCCTTTGAAAAGAAACTCTCGGTGCGTTTACGAGTAGATGGTCAGTTACGCGAAATTGTGCAACCCCGCCGTGAATTGGCACCGCTTTTGGTTTCGCGGATAAAAGTCATGGCGAAATTGGATATTGCTGAAAAACGGATTCCTCAGGATGGACGTATTTCATTGCGCTTAGCAGGGCGTGAAGTCGATGTGCGTGTCTCGACTTTGCCCTCATCACATGGTGAGCGTGTCGTGATGCGTTTGTTAGATAAGCAAGCAGGTCGTTTGAATATGACTCATTTGGGCTTGTTGAAACCCGACTATGAGCGTTTGACTCAATTGGTGCATCGTCCACACGGCATTATTTTGGTGACTGGGCCGACGGGCTCAGGTAAGACCACGACCTTATATGCGGCTTTATCGGACTTGAATGACAATACTCGCAATATTTTAACTGCTGAAGATCCAATTGAATATCAGCTAGAAGGGATTGGTCAGACACAGGTGAATACTAAGGTGGACATGACCTTTGCGCGGGCGCTTAAGGCCATGCTACGTCAAGACCCTGATGTGGTGATGGTGGGGGAAATTCGTGACTTAGAAACAGCCGAAATTGCGGTGCAAGCCTCTTTAACGGGACATTTAGTCTTATCGACTCTACACACCAACACGGCAATTGGTGCGGTCACCCGATTAAAAGATATGGGCATTGAACCTTTCTTATTGTCGAGTTCTCTTATTGGTGTGATTGCACAACGTTTGGTTCGTACACTTTGCCCACATTGCACTACGTGGCACGAGGCAGACCCATTTGAACAGCAGATTTTTAAGCCGATTATTTCTTCGGTTGAAGGGTTGAAATTGCCAGAGCCACAGGGGTGTGAGCAATGTTCACATATGGGTTTTAGTGGGCGAACTGCAATTTATGAAATTGTACCTGTGGATGAATCTATGCGCCGTTTAATACATGGCAACGCGGCTGAATTTGAATTAGAAAGTTATGCACGGCAGCATTCAGGCTCTATTCGGGATGATGGTTTGAGAAAAGTTTTGGCAGGTAAAACGACTTTGGAAGAAGTTTTACGTGTGACCAATGAAGCGGCGGATTAAAAGGCAGTATATCAAATACAACAGAAGTCATTTCTGAAATAACTTCTGTTGTACGAGATAATTTTAGTAAGTTTTTTCAAATATTACTTTCGCATCATAATTTTTGTCATGTAAAGTTAGATGATTAGAGGAACTATCTAGCTGAAATTCAATGGTGTTTAGGTTTTTATATTCTAGCGTTCCATTGGAAGAAACTTCAGCAACTCCCTCACTTAAATGGGATGGTCGTGCCGCGTCTTTATTGAGCCAGAATTCATCTTTAACAAGATATTCTTCACCCGACTTTCTTATTGAGAGTTTACGAATGCTATTTTCAGTTTTGGGTAACTGAACCCATTCACCTGAAAAGTCTTTGTCTGCTTGTTTGCTGCATGCGATTAAAAACAAGCTACACATGCATATGATAGAAAGTAGGAATTTCATTTATTGTTCTGATAGATATGTGTGATTTTCTGATTTTGATTGTTGAGTACACTTAATTTTTAGCTTTTTGAATCACCCAGAAATTGTGCTATATGTCTCGGCAATAATTATTTTACTTGAGAATGATCTAAAAAAATGCGTAACCACATTAATTTTAATGCTTTTAATTTTTTTCTATATAACTGATTGGAATACAGTTCGCTAAGTGATTTTTATGTAAACATAAAGCCAATGTTAGAAAGGGGGCTTCACTAGGCTTTATGGATTTTCCATAAGCTGATTTGTTTTAGAATCGTTCACTTTTCTTATTTGGGGAAGAAATACCCATCCAAATTGATGGAGATAAAGAATTAGGGTATGTGAAAAAGAACGATCCCGAAGTGATGACTTCGGGATAAAAAGAGTGACTTAAACAATCACATTCAATGTCACATCAATATTGCCACGCGTTGCATTGGAGTAAGGGCAAACAATATGTGCTGCATCTACTAATTTTTGTGCTTCAGCTTGCTCTAAGCCTTCCAAATGAACATTCAAAGTCACTTGAATGCCAAAGCCTGTTGGAATTGGGCCAATACCCACCCCACCTTCGATATACACATCAGGCGTAATTTTTAAATGATCACGATTGGCAACGAATTTCATTGCACCTAGAAAACAGGCAGAATAACCCGCAGCGAATAATTGTTCAGGGTTTGTTCCACCACCTGCACCACCCATTTCTTTTGGAAGAGCAAGTTTGACATCTAAAATACCGTCAGATGAGATTGCACGACCATCACGGCCACCTGTGGCTTTGGCATGTGCGGTATAAACTACTTGTTCTAGAGACATTTTATTCACCTATATTTGTGTCGAATGCAAATATATCGTACACGATTTAATTTGCAGTGCAAGTATTAAACAACGAAATTTACATATAGCCACACTCAATTTTTTAGATCAATTGAGTTTTGTGAAGATTCGTTCACAACAAGGTCAGCATATAAATAGGGTAAATATCTTTAAGCTGAAACCAATAGCTTATTTCAGATGAAATCTCACAAAGCTAGATATTTAACTTTATTGAAAAAAGTAGTTTTACCCAAAAGAAATAAGGTGAGGTAGGCTTTTTAACCAAACTGAACCAATCGGCGATGTTGCATTAAAGGCATGGACTCACGAATTTGTTGTTGTTCTTGTAAGTCAAAAGGTACAGTAATGAGCTGTGCACCCTCAGTTGTAATAATATCGAGTACTTGCCCACGACTATTGGTCGCGGCAGTATGTCCCCAAGTTTGACGTTTTTCACCATGCCAGCCTTGTTGAGCAGCCCCGAGCACTTGGCATTGACTGTCCATGGCACGTGCTTGTAAAAGTAATTGCCAATGCATTTGACCAGTGGTGTAAGTAAAGGCAGAAGGAGCAGTTAAAATATTGGCGCCACGAGCACGTAAATGTAAAGCCAGTTCAGGGAAACGAAGGTCATAGCAGACCATCATCCCAATGTTGCCAAAAGGAGTTTGTGCAACAACAATATCTGAGCCTGGTTCAAAAAACTTAGATTCTTGGTAGCCCCCCACAGCATCCCCCACTTGTACATCAAACAAGTGAATTTTGTCGTAACGCGCTTCTGTACGCTCAGGGCTAATACACAAACTGACTGTGCGCACACGACCATCTTCAATCACAGAACCATCAGGACGGAAGGGGCAAGGTAAAGTTCCTGCAATCAGCCAGATTTGATACTGGTGAGCTAAAGTTTCGAGTCGTTTTTGGATCGTTTCGAACTGTGCTGCTGTTTCACGTTGTTTGCCTGCGGCAAAGCACACGAAATTTTCAGGGAACACCACCAAAGAAGAACCCTGTGCTTTACTCTGTTGAATCAATGATTCGATGACCTTGAAGTTTTCTTCAATGTCATTTTGAGAATTCATTTGAGCAACAGAAAGTAAAGACATCAGTTTATCCTTGTAGCAAGTAGATTAAGCGTTTTGTTGATGAGACGCTTGTTCCAAATTATCTTGTTCTTTTTGGAGTTGTTTGACCAGCGGTTCAAACATATTTTGATTATTTTCGTTCAATTTCATCAAGGTTTTGTGCGCATCAAGTACGGTTGTCAGCATACTTGAGTTGGTTACGTGTTCTTCCATTAACTCACGTGTACATACGCTTGGATCACCGCAGTAATTCAAGATGACGAAAACCTGACCTAAGCCCATGCTATTGGCTAAAGTCGTAATATCTGGATTGGTTGATAACATGACGGCCTGAATGTTGTGAGCTTGTTTTAGCTTCAAACCAAGTTTCGCTAAAATGCCTAGCACTGTGCTATCGATGAATGTAGTTTGGGTTAAATCTACGATTGCCCCAACGACATTCGACTGTTGTTCAATACGGTTTAAAAGTTTGTCTAGACTGATACAAGATTGGGCTCGCACTTCGCCGATAAGCTTAAAAATATGCGTTCCGTCCAAACTTGCATATTCAACATGACCTGTTGACATATAAATGCCATTTGCAGAGAAGGATTTTAAAATTATCACATAGGGCAACTGTAGACTCAAGTATTCTTGAGTCGTAGATACCTATTGAATTATTTAAGTTGTTGAAAATTAATTTAATTCATTCTGCATAAACTTAAGATAGCAATATCATCTGCCACATGTTCAGGGGCTTGAAATGATTGATTTTGCAAATGGAAGACCAATTGTTCGAATTGTTCGTTCAATCCACCATCAAAAGGTTCAAGAGCACCATCCGAGCAAATAATGAAACGTGAATGCTTATTTAATAGACATTCGAATTCTTCTACTTCTAAATCTTCCGTTAAACCGAGTGGAAAACTACTGGTATTTAAAATTCTAGGTGGATGATTGGGTTCTAGCATAATTGCAGGAGGATAGTGTCCTGCGCTCGACCATTTTAAAACATGGGTTTCTAAATTCAATGTACCGGCAATCATGGTGATGTGCTTTTCAATATTTTCTTGTACCAACATCCCATTCAGTTTCTTAATCAATTCTCTTGGTGTTTTTGAGCGGCCATGAAACGCAGCCATCCAAGAGGTGAGTAAACTGCTGGTGACACCATGACCAGACACATCGGCCAAATAGAAAATAATTTCTTTGTCACTGAGCTTCCAATAGTCGTACCAATCGCCAGAAAGATAGGCCGAAGGTTGGAACAGTGTTTCTATACGATAATTGGTCAGTTCAATCGGGTTTGGGAGTAATCGTTTCTGAAGTTCAGCAGCAGACGGTAAATCACGACTGTCCTGATTACGCTTATATTGAGCATCAATTTTTAATAATGAATGTTCAGGATTGGCAGGTAAACGATTCCAAATCCAACCTGCAAGGGCACCGAGCTCCCAAGCCTGAGCCAAAGCGGTCCCTTCGTTTTCAAAGGCCATAACAATTGTGGGTAAACTCCACTGATGGGTCAGGTAATCTTGTACATCGACAATCGCGATAATCGTAGGATCATACAAGTCAATATCATTAATTTGAATCATCTGCACACTTGGAAGTGTATTAAGCACCTGATCTAAATAAGGAATATTACGAGTTGGTTGAATGAAATACATATATATATTGTATGATCCTTTAGATTTACATCGTTAGATGTACTATATCAATCAAGTAATTGCTAGAAAAAATAATGCTTTTCAGTGCAAATAAGTTTTACAAATTATTCAGACGATGGTGAGGTATCTGAATCTTGCGTATCATCAATACCATCATCAGGTTCTTCGTCGACAAAGGAAATATTGTCAGCATCAAGCCCTTGCTTTTGCGCAATTTCAAAATTCTTACGTTGTAAATAGATATCTCGAATCGCTGCGTAACGGTCACCTTGTAATACATTTTCTACATCAAGGATTTGGGCGCGTGCATCAATACCACGGAGCAATTGATCTGACCAATATAAGCCATCGTTATCTGCAAAGATGTATTTTTGTGGGCGTGCTTGACCATCAACAGCAAAACCAAATCCATCACGGAAAGTACTTGGACCTATAATAGGTAAAACCAAATATGGACCAGAAGGGACACTATAATAACCAAGTGTTGTGCCAAAGCCTTCTTCTTCCATGTCTAGACCTAAACGTCGTGCAGGATCAGCAAAACCTAAAGTCGTCACGGTATTAATCGTAAAGCGACCTAAAGACTTTGCAGCACGCGATGGGCGCCCTTGTACCAATTGATTTACGGCATTCCAAGGTTCATTTAAGTTTTTTCGAAATGCACGATAAGCACCGCGGACACTGTCAGGAACTTTAGTTTTATATTGTACTGCTACTGGTCTAGCAAAATTTCGGTCTAAGAAATCATTGAAGGCAAAGGTTTCACGGTTTAATGCTTCTAAAGGGTCTTTGATGCTATCGGGCTGTGCAGCATTTGCATTCACTTTTAAATCATTCGCTTTTACATTTTTGAGTTCTTTTAATGACTCAAGTCTAGAAACCTGAGTAGTAGATGATGCATCAGGTGCAACTTCATTTACAGGAGTGTCGCTTGAAGCTGTAGCAGATAGATCATCATTTGCTTGAACAGTAGAAGCAAAACTAACAGCTAAAAGTGTCGCACATAAATAATAGTGAGTATGTTGCATAATAGATCCAAGACGGTTCTTAATGTCATAAGCAAAATAAGAAGTCTAAAATAAAGAGTATGGAGCGTATTGTAACAGTTGTTTTCTTCAGAGTATTAAAACAAATTTGATCAAAATATGTAATAAAACCGCGCAATAGGTTATTAATTAGCCGTACAAACATTATTTTCGAATTAATTTTAAAAAGGGTATTGCAAGGGATATGAAATACTGTAGAATGCACATCCATCGGCGGTGATGTTGATTAAAACTTGTTGAGAAACAAGGATTTAGCCCAAGGGGTAGAATCTGAAAGTCTTGAATGAGTTTAAAAATAATTAACAAAACCTGTTGACTTTAACTTAGATTAGAGTAACATAGCTGACCTAGCTTGATGATGACGAGTCATCAAGAAGATCATTAAGAGATTATGAAGAACAACTTGTGTGGATTTTTACTGATTGATTGATCGAAATTATTTTCATTGATTGATGGTAGAAATTACTCGAAGT